>JBAZDD010000259.1:0-3604 GCA_041654635.1 Candidatus Muiribacteriota bacterium | reverse complement strand
CTCGATTAAGATTGTAGAAAAAAATAAAAAGGTGTTCATTTGAATATTTTTATCAAAAAAGCATTAATGATATTTGTGTTTGTTTATATAATATTTATTTTTATTCCAGTTAATAAGTTCATTGGAATAGAAGAAATTCCTTTAAATATAAATAAAATCGAAGAAATAATTACTTTTAATTCTGATAAAACAGTATTTCTTACAGAGGGTAATATTTGCATTATGGATAATATTACCAATAAATCAGAAGTGTTATTTGAAGGGAATTTTACAAAAATATATAAATTCATATACAACGAAAATTCACAAGATTATTTTTATTTTTGTTCAAAAATTATTGATAATAATGAGAAATTTTTTATTATGAAAAATGAAACTATTGTGAAAGAATTATTTAAAAAAAATGAACTTGAAAACCAGTATTTAAGAACATTAGAGAATAAAAGCATATTTTTTACTAATATAGATGTTGATTCTTCAGGAGAAAATTTTGTTTTTAATTATTACGGTAAAGTTTACCTTAATGGAGAAGAAATTCCGTATTTTCAGAATGCTAAATTTGTTTCATTTTTAAATAATGATGACAGGATTTTTGTTTTAACTGAAGAGTATAAAAATTCAACTTCAGAAGAATTGAGGAAAAAATTTCTATTTTTGGATATTTTTGGAGTTCCTGAGAGAAAAAAAGATGGTATTGTTATAATTTATTTATCAAATAATAATCAATTTGTTATTCCTGGAAAAATCATTAAATTATCTTCGGGAAAAGATTCTCAAGATGATCAGTTTGTTGGTGAAAATGAAATTATGGTTAATAATTTTGAAATATTTGATTATGAAGGTAATTTTATTAGAAGAGTTAAAGAATATTTTTATTCTCCAAATAAAGTTAACCCAAATAATTATGCTATTTTTAAAGGACACGGATTTAATGCATATAATAATGTTTCAATTTATTTATATTTGGAATTTCTAAGATTTTATCCACCTGTTAGTATTCTTCTTCATCATTTTTATAAAACTAGTGTATATTTTAACAATACTAAATTGAAAAAATTCGGGTTTGTTGAAGAAAATCATAGACAGGAAATTGTTTATGATTCATTAAAAGGAAACAGATTAGCTTATATAGTTAAAAGATCACCTTTAATGACAGAAGGATTAAATCTTGTAATCAACAACAGAATTTCAAAAGATTCTTATAATTTTTTATCAAAAATAGTATATAATGAAAAATTAGACAGTTTTTTAAGTATTGTTGAAAAGAGTGATGGCAATATCTATATGTTAAGGGCAAAATAGACAGGCGGATAAAACGCGATAAAAACGCGAGTGTAACGGGGTAGAATCTTAAAGAGCAGTAAGAACTAAGTAAGTGAATGAGTGAGTAAGATAAGAGCGTAAAATGTAATCAGTAATCCGTGATCCGGTAAAGCTTTAACTGTTGATGTTAATCAACTTTACTGACACCTTCAGGTGTCTTTACATGGCTGAAAGCCATTACATGTTGCGAAAGCAACATTACACTTTGCGTAAGCAAAGTCCATGCTGGATTCCTGTCTGCACAGGAATGACAACGAAGGACAGAAAAATTTACAAAAAAAACTCATTGAGAATCCAGTGGTAAATGGTTTCATTATTTGTTATTAAAGAAAAAAATGTTATAATTGACCTGTGAAATTAATTTTGGCTTTTTGGAGTAAAATGTGAAATTTTTTAATACAGCAGGTCCAATCAGAGTTGAGGAACATTATAATTTATCTCCTCTTGCAAGAATAAATATTGATGAAATTTTATTATTAATTAAACAGAAAAAATATTTTGTTCTTCATGCACCAAGACAGACAGGAAAAACATCTTCACTTTTTGCGTTAAGAGACTTTCTAAATAATCAAGGTGAATATTATTGTATTTATTCTAATTTTGAAGATGGTCAGGCGTATAGAAATGATATTGAAAAATCCTCTGAGGTTATAATTGACAGGTTGTTAAATGAAATTAGATTTAACCATTCAGCATTATATAAAAAAGAATATGAAAAAATGAAATCAATCGGTTCTCTTCTTGAAGAAATATGTGTTAACGCTGATAAACCTGTGGTTTTTATTATTGATGAGATTGATTCATTAATCGGGGATTCACTTATTTCCGTTTTAAGACAAATAAGAAGCAGATATACAAATCGGCCTGAATTTTTTCCTCAATCTATTATATTGTGTGGAGTAAGAGATATCAGGGATTATCGAATTACCACTTCAAAAAATGAAATCATAACTGGTGGCTCAGCTTTTAATATTAAAGCAAAATCTGTAACTCTTGGAAATTTCACAATTGATGATATCAAAAATCTTTATGAGCAGCATACAAAAGAAACTGGTCAGAAATTTAATCAAGATATATATGATTATGTTTGGGAGCTTACAGAAGGACAACCCTGGCTTGTTAATGCACTTGCTTATTCAGCGTGTTTTGAAATCGAAAAAGACAGCAATAAAACTATTACAAAAGAAATTATAACTCTGGCAAAAGAACAGATGATAATTGATAGAGTAACCCATCTTGATCAACTTTCTGATAAGCTTAAAGAAGAAAGAGTAAGACGTGTTATTGAAGCCATTCTTACTGGTGATGAAACATCTGAAAAAATTTTAACTGATGATATAGATTATGTTATAGATTTAGGACTTATTAAGAAAAGAGAAGGGACTTTAGATATTTCAAATCAGATTTATCGTGAAGTTATACCGAGGGCTCTTACATATGCCCAGCAACTGCTTTTAACTCAGGAGCAGAAATGGTATGTTGAAAATGGCAAGTTAAATATGGAAAAAATGATAAAAAGTTTTCAGGAATTCTGGCGTGAAAACAGTGAAATCTGGGTTGAGAAATTTGATTATAAAGAAGCAGCACCACAGCTTATTTTACAGGCTTTTTTACAGAGAATTTTAAATGGTGGTGGCAGAATTCATCGCGAATATGGCTTAGGTAAGAAAAGAACAGATTTGTTAATTGAATTTAATAATGAAAAATTTGTGATTGAAATTAAAATAAAACGAGGTCCAAAATATAAAGAAGAAGGAATTAAACAGACTTTGGAATATTTGGATAAATGCGATTCTGATAAAGGTTATTTAATAATATTTGATGTCAGTAAAAATAAAAATTGGAATGAAAAAATTTATTCTGAGAAATTCAATAATAAACTTACGATATATGGTATGTAATGTAATATAGTCTTATTCTTTAATTTTTTGATTTTCTATATATTTTTCAATTATGTTTTTATTCCAGAAGTAAAATCTGTAATCGATTTTTTGCAATCCATAGTTTTCATCAATAAGCAGATTATGATAAAAATTTTTAGAATCATAAATTTCTTTAACAGAAATAATTCCATAAATCCAGTAAAAAGTTGATGAAATAATAAATGTAAATAACATTGTATTTTTTATAAATTTAGAAAATTTAAAATTATTAATGTTTAAAAAAATGAAAAAAATAGAAATAAATCCAGCGATTGAAAAAGTTGAATATCTTGATACCAATCCTGTTATTTCACCCCATTCGCTTCTTCCAAAAGATATTAATAGTCCTGTAAATATAG
>JBAZDD010000258.1:0-3612 GCA_041654635.1 Candidatus Muiribacteriota bacterium | reverse complement strand
AACTGTTCAGATGCAGGTCTGTTAATGTTAGAAATGGTTGGAGATATTGAAAAAATACGCAATATGCAGAAACTGCTTTCAAATCTTCCAGGCGTAAGTGCAAATCTTGTAACAATGTCAGTTTAATTTTTTAATTTAATATAATCTAACAAGGAGGAAATATTAATGGCTAGTGTAAGAGGAACAGAAACAGAAAAAAATCTTCTCAAATCCTTTGCAGGAGAATCTCAGGCAAGAAATCGTTATGTTTACTGGGCAAAAGTAGCAAAAAAAGAAGGATATGAACAGATACAGAATATTTTTCTTGAAACAGCAGCGAACGAAGAAGAACATGCTAAAAGATTTTTCAAATTTCTTGAATCCGGTGAAGGTCTTGAAATAACAGCTATGTATCCAGCTGGAAAAATGGGAAATACTCTTGAAAATCTTAAAGCAGCGGCAAGTGGCGAAAATGAAGAATGGACTGAATTATATCCAGCTTTTGCAGCAACTGCTGAAAAAGAAGGGTTTCCAGAAATAGCTCACGCTTACAGAGCTATCGCAAAAGTTGAAAAACATCATGAAGAAAGATATAAAAAACTTGCACAGAATATTGAAAATGGTATAGTTTTTAAAAGGGATTCAAAAGTTGAATGGAAATGTCTGAAATGTGGTTATGTTCACGAAGGTAATACACCACCTGAAACATGCCCTTCATGTCTTCATCCAACAGCTTATTATGAATTGCTGTGCGATAATTTTTAATAAACAAACTAAAAAAAAGCCTCTTTTTTAAGAGGCTTTTTTTTATAAAAGAAATCAATACCCTAATTTATTATGAAGATTATTTAAATAGTATGTGTAAAAATATTTTTCTGCCTGTTCATATTGCTTATTTTTCAAGTGTTTATAGGCTCTTTGTTTCAGATATAAATTAATAAAATCATATTTTTTAAATTCTTTATAATCATCCTCACTAAAAAATTCATCCAAAAAATCTTCAATTAGTTTTTCTCTGCCAAAATACAGAAGAAAATAATAATAAATTTCCATCTCATTTATCGAAATTTTTGTCAAACTCTTTTGTTTTTCCTGTATAAATCTTTCAATAATATGTTGATTTTCAGTTGAAAGGTAAAAATAATAGTAATTTGGTATTTCTCTGAAAAAACGTTTCTTTAATTTTATTCTACTCTCCTTAATTAAATTTTCATCAATATCGTTAATTTGAATTTTGTTGTAAACATTAAAATTATTAATATTTAATTTAAGCAGTTCCTGAATTTTCAGAACATTACTAATTTCTTGATAGTTTAAAACATCTGTTTTATTAATTTTTTGTGTTAAATAATAATAAACAGAGCCATATAAAAACATTATTATAAAAAATACAATAAAAATTTTTTTAATCATAGAGATTATCCCTGATTTTAGTTATTATTTCATCTAAATTTATTATATAATCTCTTTCTTTTGTGTTCTGAATTGATAGAAAATTCAATCTGGACAAAAATGCTTCAATTGATTTTGTTACATTTTCTTTTTCTAAATTATTATTATTATTTTTAAAAACAGTTGTTGTTTCTGCTAATTTATCTAAAAACATTTTCATATTATAGTTTAATTCAAATAATCGCGAATCTAAAAATTCAATTTTCTGATAATTAAAAATATTTACTGAAAAATTATAAAGTATTATCTCTTTTATTAAATTATCATTAATATATTTTTTATTAAATCTTAACTGAGAAATTTCTGTTAAAAATCTTATAAACAGTTTCTGCTGTATTTCAAAATCATTTATATAATAATCTTCAAAAATTATATTTCCTCCAACATAATTAGTTAAATAATCAGTCGGATATTTAATATCAAACATCACAATATTACTGAAAAACACCTTGAAATATTTTTGAATATGATAATTTCCAAAAAACACATTATGTAAATTACTTCTTCTATATCTTTTATATTCAATATCTTCCATATATTGCTGGTTGACAACATGCATAAAAAAATGTTCCAGTAATAAAGTATTCTGTTTTTTCTCCATCAATTCTAATCCGAATTTAATCGCATAATAAAATTCTGCATAATCCTTTATAAAAACAAATCTTTCGGATTTCGGGGTTCCTTTTAATGGTGTAAAATCAGTTATTTTATTAATATAAAAATAAAAAGTTGCCTCAGAATTTGGGAAAGCCGAAATTGCCGCTGCATAATTATGTAAATTTGCATTTTCTATATCATTTGCTTCATAATATAAATCAGCAATTTTTCCATAAATCCATGAGTTATGATTTTGATTTTTTTCTTTCAACAGATTAATTTTTTCTAAACAATTTGAATTGCTTTTTAAAATATCAAATATTTCTTTATCTTGCTTTTCTATCCAGCCAAATTTTTCAAAATAAGAAAACTCATCTAAAGCATATAAATTAATACAAAAAAATATCAAATAAAAAAACAAAACAGGAATAAAATTCCTGTTTTGTCTAATAAATTTTAAACTATTAATTTTTTGACCAATCTCTATAGCCATTTTTAAAACCTTCTCTAAAAGCATCTCTAATATCCATTTCCGCTTCTTCTAATGCAGAATCAATTGCAACAGAAACATCAGAATTAGGGTCTCTTAATTCTTCATAAAATTTTTCACTATGAGCTTTTGCAGCATCTCTATATCCTTTATTATAAGCTTTTTTCATCTCTTCATAACTTATCAAATCATCCTCATAATCATCTCTATAGTTTTTAAAAGTTCTTATATTATTTAATGCAGCATATTTTCCTTCAATATAACCTTCTTTGTATGCATCTATAACAGCATTCTCGACTACATATTCAATCTCGTCTTTCACCCAGTCACTCCAATTTTTATCAGCATCATACCTAAAATAATCACTATAGCCTTCTTCATAAAATCTATTAAGATCCCAAGGACCTTTTTTTCTTACAATATAATTATTGTGATTAATTATTTTTATTTTTTTTAAGAAAATATGCGATGAAAATTCTTCATGTAGAAGTTCAGGCAACCCAAAAATACTAAATAATTCATAAACTTTTAGTCTTGTTTCTTTTTCATTCATCAATTCATTAAACTCTTTTAGCATAATTTCTCTTTTCAAAATAATTTGTTCTAAATCAAAATTATTATCCGAAAAATTATTTTTAAAAATATAATTATCTAATTCTATTAAATCATTATATTTTTTTAACAACTCCTCCGAAAAAGTAACTAAAGATAAACATAATACAAAAATTATAATTGTAACTTTTTTCATATTTCTCCTCCATATTTTAATAAATATGGCTTAATTGTATTATTATTATTATTATTATTTTGTCAAGTGTTTTTTAAATAAACCAATGTACCATTGGGTTTATTTTAACGCGAGTGAAACAAGCTCTATTCGTGGGTATAACCCACTCTTAACGTTGATATAATCAACTCTCACATTATTATGAATTACAAAAAACCTTCATTGAGAATTACTAAACTATCAAGTGATTTGCAGGGCGGTTAGTGTGAGGAGGTTTCAATTACTTAATTCCAAATAATTTTTTAAATTTGAAAAACAGATTTTTCTTCATAAGATTTGACTCATTATTTTTACCTGATTTTTTGGC
>JBAZDD010000257.1:0-3622 GCA_041654635.1 Candidatus Muiribacteriota bacterium | reverse complement strand
TTCATCACTGTCTGCTCTTGATGTAAGAACTATTGGAGCTTTTGCACCAACAATAATTGCAGCAAGTTTGACTTTTGCAATAAAAACAAGTGCTTTATATAATACATTACCAGCTTCAATATCAGGCAATAATAATATATCTGCCTGACCTGCCACTGGTGACACTATTCCTTTATGTTTTGCAGCTTCTTCTGATACAGCATTATCCAGAGCAAGAGGCCCATCAACCACACAGTCTGTAATCTGTTTTCTTTCATTCATTTTAGAAAGAATAGCAGCATCAATAGTTGCTGGCATATCTGGATTAACAGTTTCAACTGCGCCGATACACGCAACTTTAGGTAATTCAACCCCTAATGCTCTCATTACCTTAACTGAATTTTTTACTATATCCATTTTTGCAGCAAGATCAGGAGCAATATTCATTGCAGCGTCGGTTACAGCAAGAAGTTTGTGATAATTTTCACTTTCGATAACAGCAACATGGGATAAAAGACTGCCTGTTCTTAAACCAAATTCTTTATTTAAAACAGCTTTCAAAAATGTTCCTGTTGAAACCAGTCCTTTCATTATCATATCTGCTTTCCCTGATGATACATTTTTAACAGCCTGTAAAGCAGCTTCAGCATCAACTTTTACGTCCTGTATTTCCCATGAACTCACGTCGATATTATGTTTTTTTGCAATCTCTTCAATTTTTTCTTTGTCACCAACAAGTAAAGGTTCTACAATATTGTTTTTTGCAGCATCATTTACCGCAAGTAAAACTTCAGCATCCTGTGCTACAGCTACAGAAAGTATTCTTTTTCTCCCGGTGCAGGCTTTTCTTTTTACATCATCCATTGATTTAATCATATTATTCCTCCGTCAGTTCCTTCAGTACACAATTTGGTACTAAATCAGAAACATCTCCTCCAAGACTTGAAACTTCTTTTATAACATTTGAGCTGATAAATGTGTACCTGTTATCTGCTGCTATAAAAACTGTCTCAACATTTGGGGCTAATTTTTTATTTGTGTGAGCCATCTGAAATTCATACTCAAAATCAGAAACCGCTCTTAATCCTCTTATAATTGCGACACCATTTTTCATTTTGACATAATCAACAAGTAAACCTGAAAAGCTGTCAACTTCAACACCTGGTAAATCACCAATACTTTTTTTGATTAATTCAACCCGTTTTTCAACTGTAAACCTTGATTTTTTATTTGGATTGACTACAACTGCGATAATTACTTTAGAAAAAATAGAGGTTGCTCTTTTCAGAATATCAATATGACCTTTTGTTACAGGATCAAAACTGCCTGGATAAACCGCAATTTTATTCATATATTTTTGACCTCTCCTGATTGTTGAGTACTCTGTGAACTGCTTCACCAAGTGCCTGTAATTCATTTTCACCCGGATAAATTTTTAATGGAGCAATAAATTTGCAGTATTCTTCAAGTTTTCCCATCACATAATTATTGTGAGCAATGCCACCAGTAACAATTATATAATCAACTTTACCCTTTAATACAGTTGCCATTTTGCCAGTTTCTTTGGCAATCTGATAAATCATTGCATTAATTATTTTAGCCACTTCAGGTTCATTTATTCTTTTAACAAGATCACCGACATGAGTGGAGCCAAGATATGCAAGTAAACCACCTTTTTTTGTAAGATAATTCAACAACTCTTTTGCACTGCTGTATTTGCCTGAAAAACACATTTTTACAAGCTGACCAGCTGGTAACCCACCACTTCTTTCAGGGGAAAATGGGCCGTCATCGTTTGCATTGTTGACATCAACCATTTTACCTTTTCTGTGAGCTGTTATTGAAATACCTCCACCAAGGTGAAGAATAATAAAATTGTGTTCTTCATATTTAATTCCTGTTTCATTTTCAAATCTCTTTGCAACTGCTTTTATATTTAAAGCATGTCCAAGTGAAACTCTCGGAATTTCAGGTATTCCTGATAATCTTGCAATTTCATCAAACTCATCAACTGAAACCGGGTCAGCTATAAATGCTGGAATGTTGTTTTCTTTGGCAATCTCATGTGCAATCACTGCTCCAAGAATAGATGGATGATCAGCTTTAACATTAAATTCCAAGTCATGAAGCATTTTTTCATTTATTTCATAAATACCACTTTGAAGTGGCTTTATCGGAGCCCCTCTGCCAGCAACTGCTGCGAGTTCATCTGTTTTAATGCTATTTTTATTTAAAAAATCTTTAACAATTCTGCTTCTGAATTCTTTCTGAGAGATTGAGGTTTGAAATTCTGACAATTCTTCTGCTGAATGAGATATTGAAAATTCTTTCTCAAGTTTACCATTTTCAATCAAACCTATTTTAGTTGATGTTGAGCCTGGATTTATTGCCAAAATTTTCATTTTTATCCCCTTTTCAATTAATTAAATAAACGGATTATTATTTTTCTCATAAGAAATTGTAGTTTCTTCACCATGACCTGGATAAACTACGGTCTGACCATCAATTATTAAAAGTTTTTTCTTAATTGAAGTAATAATCTGATTATAATCACTGTTCAAGAAATCAGTTCTGCCTATGGATTTTTTAAATAATGTATCCCCGGAAAATATAACATCACCAAACAATAAAGAAACACTTCCAGGAGAATGTCCAGGAGTGTGTATCACTTTCATGCTTATATTTCCAGCTGTTATATAATCACCCTCTTTTAAAAATTCATCCGCTTCAGGTGAAACAATATTTCTGCCACTGTAAATAGATAAATTTTTATCAGGATTTGTAAGCATTTCTGCATCAAACTCGTGAATATACAGTTTGCATGAAGTTTTTTCTTTTAAAAATCTGTTCGCACCGATATGATCCATGTGTCCATGAGTGTTTATTATTGAATCAAGTTTACACCCTTTGGAATTTATTTCACTGAGTATTATTTCACCTTCATCGCCCGGATCAATTACAATGGCGATTTTATTATCAAGGTCTGAAATTATATAACAATTTGTATCAAGTTCACCTACCACAATAGGAGTTATAACTATATTCTTCTCTTCCATTTCTTCTCCTTTTTTGTTTAACTACTCATTCATCACAGCAATATAAGGCAGATTTCTGTATTCCTGACAATAGTCAAGACCATATCCAATCACAAATTCATCGCCAACTACAAAACCAGCATAATCAACAGGAACTTCTACTTTTCGACAAACCTGTTTATCAAGACATGTACATACTTTAATAGATTTTGCCCCTTTGTTTGTAAAATATTTCATCAGAAAATCTATTGTATTGCCTGTATCAACAATATCTTCAACAATAATGACATTATCACCTGTCACGTCTTTTTCCACATCTTTCAATATTCTTATTTTACCTGAAGAACGTGTTTCGTTTCCGTATGATGAAACTACCATGAAATCTATAACTATATCTGTTTTATTAATTTTTTTTACAAGATCTGAAAGAAACATGAAAGCACCTTTTAAAATACATACAAAGGTTATTTTTTCCCCTTTAAAATCTTTTTCTATTTCTTCTGCTATTTCTTTTAGCCTGTTCTGAATTCTATTCTCATCAATTAAAGTTTTCATAAAAGAGACCTTTCTTTCATATTTTAATCAAAATTCATTCTAACTAATCACCG
>JBAZDD010000256.1:0-3643 GCA_041654635.1 Candidatus Muiribacteriota bacterium | reverse complement strand
ATGGTTGTTAATCCGCAATATTTATTAAGAAGTTCGCGACTTGACATCAATCTGTTAATGGTTTTCATTAATATATCTTCTTTTTTGCCTTGTCTTATCTCTTCCCTGATTGTCTGAATACACTCTTCAATGTATTTTTCTATCCTAACCATTGCTTGTTTTTCGTTATCAAGTTCAGCGTTGATTTTAATCATATTTACAGGTCTGGTGCGTCCTTCAATATTTACTCCTGAATTTTTAGCAATTTTTAACATTTCATTAAAAACTCTTTCGCCATGTATATAACTCTGATAAATTACATCTTTTTTATGCTTTTCAAGATTTTGCAATCTGTTTTCGTATATCTGAATTAGCTCATTGATTTTGATTATATTCTGTTTTACTCTTTCAAAAAGATAGTAATAATCATCATAATTTTTATTGTTTTTATTTAAAATTGAATCAAGACCTTCAAACATTCTGGATATATGCGGATTTTTTGATTGAAACTCTGTTTTCATGTTCATATAGTTAAAATTGATTATGGTGTTTTCATCTTTTTGTATTTCGTTTTTTAACGCTAAATATTCGGTTTTAAATTTGTTGAATTGTCTGGTTATATTTTCTTCCTGATTTTGTTCTGGTTTATATAATTGTATTTTGTCAGTTTTAATAAGTCCGATATCTTCTATTGATGATATGATTTTTTCTGCCGAAGTTTTTTCAGTAATTAATTTTTTTAACAAAATTTCTATATGATTTTTTCTTTCCTTTGTGTGTTTCCTTCTTGTTTCAAATTCCCCTTTGATATTTTCAGCTGGCATTACATAATCAAATCCAAGTTTTTTTATTTCATCAAACCCTATTTTAAGAGAATTTTCTTCAACACTTTTTAATTTTTCAAATTCTGTTTTTTCTGATTTTTTTTGATTATTTTCATTGTTTAAATTGATAATTTCTAACTTTAAAGAATCATATTTTTCAGAATCAAACTGTTGATTTTCAATAATTTCTTTTTCAATATTCAACTTTTTAAAATTGTTTTCAGCTTCAATAATAATTTCTGTGATTTCTTCTTTTCTTTTACTAAGAATATTAATATCACTTTGATATTTCAATTTCAGTGTTTCAATTCTTTCTTCGAGTTCTTCAATCTCCCCTTCAATAATTTCGGTTTTATTGACGTTTTCAATCTGTTTAAATTTTATTTTATATTTTTCTTCTATCTGTCTTAATTTAATAATTTCACTTTGTATTTCATTATTTTTTATATTTAAATTTTCAATTTCAGTATTTAATTCTGTTAATTTTTTCCTGTTTTCTTCATGTTTTTTAATTAGATTTTTTAACAAAATTATATTTTTTTCATATTGTTGATTCTGTTCGATAAAATCATTGAAAATATCTGATTTTTGAATAGTTTCCTCAATTCTTTTTTTAATACTTACAATTTTTTCCTGTATATTTTTAAAATCCTTTAATGATTTTTTTTCATTTTCTTCACTAATTAATATTTGCTTAACAATTTCTTCCAGTTCTTTTTCTGACTTATTCAAAAAACCTTCAATATTTTTCTGGAATTCACTGTTATAGTTAAAAAAACCCACAATATTTTTATCTTTATGCAGTTGATTAATCATTTTATTGTAATTATTAATTTTCTGATTTTCTTCATTTCTGACAGTTTCTAATTCTTTTAACAGATTAATTTGATTATCAGTGTTAAATAATCTGTTTTCAAAGTTTGACAGCAAATAAATAAAATCTGTATGAGATATTTGATTTAAAGTTTTTAATTCATTATTGATGTTTTCAAAAAGTATAACTGGTAAAACATTTTCTATAAATTTTTTATTTTCAATTTTTTGCAATTTTTCAAGATTATTTCTGTCAACAATAATTGAATATGGGATTATTGGATTTTTTAATAAAAGCTTTTCTCGGATAGTTTCAGGTTGATTAAGTAAATATTTTTCACCAGTATCAAACATTATATCATTAGTTTCAAGCAAACTCAGAATTTCTGGATTTAAGTGTAAACAATTATTTTTTATTCCATTAATTATAAATTCTGTTTTTTCTACATCTTTTTTGGAATTGTGTGTTTTTTCTTCATATTGAGAGATTAAAAAATCTAACTGGCTTAAACAATATTCATTATCAAATCTTTTTGAGAAATCTATTTGATATTTATCAAAAATTTCTTTTATTTCATGTTCTTTTGCCAGATATTCTTCGATTTTTTTATTATATTCTGTAATTTGATTTTCCTTTTTCTGTTTTTCAAGTTTAAAATTTACAATTGAAATTTTCAAATTATTTATTTTTTCAGACAATTCAGAAATTTCATTTTCTGAAGTAATCAAATTATTTTTTAAAGATTTTAAGGTGTTTTCAATTTCAATTGAGGTTTCTTTGACAAAACTCTCATCAATATTATCCAGAATATTTCTGATTATTTTAATGTTTAATTTTTTTTCAACTTGTTCTGAATATTTTTTGAAATTTTCAATATTTGATTTTAAACCCCCGCGATTTTCTTGAATATAATCCAGTTCATTATTAATTTTTGATGATAATTCCTTATTTTCTGAAATTATTAATTGGTTATTTTTTTTAATATTCAATAATTCTTCAATGTGATTTTCAATAATTTGTATTTTTTCTTCTAATTTACATTTTAAACTGTATTCAAGTTTTTGAGATGTCTCTTTGATGTTAAATTTTTCTTCAATTATTGCAATCTCTTGATTAACACCTGAAAGTTTCACATTGTAACTTTTGATTTTTTCAAAAATTTTGACTGCTTCAAGTTTATTTTTTTCAAACTCTAAATCATTAATTTTATTACTCAGATTATCAATCTCTTGTTTTAATAAATTTGATTTTTCAGTATATTCCTGATGTTTTTTATGGTGAATATGATAATCGTAACTTCTTTCTTCAAAGTCTATTGTTTTAAACATTTCATTATATGAGTTCAATAACTCTGTATTTGAATTATATTCATTGTTTAATTCAATTAATCTGTTATTACACCACACTTTCATTCCAGTTAATACACTTATTAAACTGTTATAATTTTCAAGTTTTTCTGAAAACTTCTGAAGTTTTTCATTAAAAATATCAAGTTTTTGCAAAAAGTTAGAAAATATATTTTTCTCAATTATAAATTTTTCATTTGAGACAATTTCATCAACCAGATTTTTCATCATTATTGAGAGATTATCCGAAGAATTCTTATCTTTGAAAATAACTTTTAATATTGTTTTATTTAAAAACCATTCATTTATAAGCTGGTCAGAAGTTTTGCATTTAAGGAATATTTCTTCTAATCCACCTTCGCTGTCATTTATTGCTTTAATAATATTTTTCCATTCATCTGAAGAAATACCGAATTCTGCGATGTGTTTTCTGTATTCTTCCATATTATCATCATTAAACACTCTGAAATCAATTGCAGATTTTCTCTCTTTTTCTTCAAGTGTTTTAAGAATTTCTCTGAAATTTGGTATGTTTAAAATTTTACCCTGTTTTTCAATCAATTTTAAATTCTGAATATCCCATGAATTTGACTGATTATATTTTGATGTGAATGTTAAAAATCTCAGTCTCTGATTTTTTTCACCATCAAGCTGATTTGTTTCAAAATTTTGACAGATAA
>JBAZDD010000255.1:0-3654 GCA_041654635.1 Candidatus Muiribacteriota bacterium | reverse complement strand
AACACCAAGAATATCAGGCAAAACTATCAATCAATCAATTCTTGAAAAACAGCCATCTGAAAAAATTAATACACCTTTTTCTTACTGGCAGGAAAATTTTCCAAAAGCAGAAATGGATTGTTTCATAACAAGAACAAACAAAGATGTGCATGAAATAATTAAATCAAATTCACACAGATCACCAATGTTTAAAGGTGTGATTAAAGGAACAGGACCAAGATACTGCCCATCTATTGAAGATAAAGTTATCAGATTTTTTTCAAAAGATTCACATAAAATTTTCCTTGAGCCGGAAGGTTTGGATAATGACGAATATTATATGCAGGGATTTTCAACATCACTTCCTGAAGATGTTCAGATAGATATGATAAAAAAAATTAAAGGGCTTGAAAATGTTCATATTTATAAACCTGGTTATGCTGTTGAATATGCAGCAATTGATTCAACAAAACTTTTTCAGACATTAGAACATAAAAATTTAAAAGGAATTTATTTTGCTGGTCAGATAAACGGTACATCAGGATATGAAGAAGCGGCAGCTCAAGGACTTGTAGCAGGAATTAATGCAGCTTTATCAATTAATGGCGAACCTGAATTTATATTATCAAGAGAAGAAAGTTATATTGGAACCTTAATAGATGACCTTATAACGAGAGGTACAAATGAACCATACAGAATGTTTACTTCACGTATGGACAGCAGAATGTCTGTAAGACAGGATAATGCACATATCAGACTTTTTAATCAAGCTTATAAATCGGGATTGATAAATATAAATCAGTATGAAGACATAGAAAATAGTAAAGAAAGAGTTTTTCAAGCAGTTAATAAAATAAAAAATTCACATAAAAAAATGTTAACTTATGGTGAAGTGTTAAATATGGAAAATGCCCTTGTTGAAGAATTCAAGTTAAGACGTGATGAAATAATAACAGTAAGCTGTGAATTAATTTATTCAGGTTATATACTTAAACAGCAGAAATTTTTAGAAATGAATAAAAACTGGCTTGAAAAGAAAATTCCTGTTAACATTGAATATGAAAAAATTTTAAATCTGTCATTTGAAGCAAGACAGAAACTTGATAAAATTAAACCTGAAACAGTTGGACATGCTGCAAGAATACCAGGAATTAACGCGACTGATATTACAGCATTAATCTTTTTTATAAGGAAAAATACATGAATTTTGAGAGCGCTGAAAAACTTTTTGAAAAACACAATATAAGCATTAAAAAACAGAGTCTGGAAAAAATTCTGAACTTTTATAACTTCATGCTTGAAGAAAATAAAAAATATAATATCGCTTCAATTAAAGATGAATCTGTTTTCTTTGAAAAAAACATTGTAGATTCTCTTATTATTACTAAAGTTTTAGATAAAATTGAAGGAAATCTCATAGATATTGGTTCAGGTAACGGGCTTCCCGGTCTTATTCTGAAAAGTGCTTTTCCAGATTTGGATGTTACTTTAATTGATGCAGAGATGAAAAAAATTAAATTTCTTCAGCAGGCAGTAAAATTATTTTTTGATAATGTTAAAATAATTCATGGAAGAGCAGAAGATTATTTTAAAAAAAGTAAAGTAAAATTTGACTTTGTAACAGCTAAAGCCTTAGTCTCAAAACCAGAAAAATGGGTCAGGTGGACAGTTCCTTTTGTTAATCCGGGGGGAATTGTAATTAATTACAAAACAAAAAAATTTCTTGAAGAATTATCATTACCTGAGGTAAAATCATATATTGAGAGCAGAAATATATCGCTTTATAAAACTTATGACTATTGTATTGAAGAATCTGAAAGAACACTTGTTCTGTTAAAAAAAAGAGGGAAGAATGAAATTTGATGATTTGGCTGCAAAATTATATGAAAAAATATCTAAAAAATCAGGACAGCTTCCAAAAGCTGATGATGTTATTCCCTCAAGAAAACTATTGAAAAATGAGCCAGAACTGAGTAAAGCTGAAAAAAAATACACAATGGCAGATATGGCCTTTAAAATGGGTGATTACAGAGCGGCTGTTTTTCATGCAAAAGATGCTATTAAATTTAATCCAAAAGTTTCAGGCCCATTTAATATTATGGCTACATGTTATTTTTTAAATAAACAGTATCTTGAAGCTTTGAGAATTCTCAATCGGGGAATTGAGTTTACAGGTTCATTTGAATTGTATGAAAAAATCGAAGAAGTTTATGAAGCTCAAGGAAACAGAAAACAGATTTTAAAAATGTGGAATGATTTTTTAAGATCTTCAAAAAGAAAAGATTTAGGTTATAAATCTCTTGGAAAATTTTATGAATTCAGAGAAAGAAATTATGAGAAAGCAAAAGAATATTATGCAAAAGCATTAGAAGAAAATGAAGTAAATATAGATATTTATCAGATTCTTGCAAAACTGTATTTTTATGACAAAGATTATAAATCAGCAGCAGAAACATATATAAAACTTCTTTTTTCCAAACATTCCAAAGAATACTTTAGAAACAGTTCTAATAAAGCGAATATTTTAAGAAGTCTGGGTGAAATATTTTTTCTAAACCGTGATTTCAGAATGGCATTCAAGTATTTTGACATGTCTTTGCAGGCTGTTCCAGGAGATAAATTCTGTTATATGAGATTAGGAGACATGGGATATTATTTAAGAGATTTTAAAACTGCTCTGAGATATTATAAACTGTCCTATCAATGTGATGAAACTGATATAGAAATGATTGTCAAACTTGCAATTATTCAGTATTACTGTAAAGAAACAAAAGAATCTTTATTTCTGATAAAAAGAGTGCAGAAATATAATCCATTACTTACCAATGTTAAAGAGTTAGTTGAAGCAATAGAGGAAAAAGGAGAAGCAGCAGAAGAGAATATTAGAGGAATTATTGAGGAAAATACAGATTTACTTCTTGATTATAAATATCCAGATGAATTCATATTTCCAGAAAGTAAAGAAGATTTGGATAATTTGAGAAGAGAGCTCCAGTCTGTTGATGCTAAAACTGATTTTGATGATTTTGCAGCAGAGCAGAAGAAAAACGCGGATGAAGCGGGAAAAGAACGCGAAAGAAACGCGGATGAAGCGCGTGAGGAACGCGAAAGAATCGCGAAAGAATCGCGTGAAGAGCGCGAGGGAACCTTAGAAACAGAAAAACCTTTAGAAGCTGAAGAACCTTTAGAGGCTGTGAGAAGTGAGAAGTTAGAAGTGAGTGTGACTAATCAAGAACAGAAGATTAAAGTAATAAAATCTGCTGATGATACTCCCGAAGAAATTGAAAGAACCTTTATTGAAGCTCGAGAGAAAAATGAAAAAATTGAGAATAAAACTATTATGCAGGAGAAAAACGCGGATGATACACGAATAGAACGCGAAAGAAACGCGGATGAAGCGCGTGAGGAACGCGAGGGAACCTTAGAAACAGAAAAACCTTTAGAAGCTGAGGAACCTTTAGAAGAAATTGAAAAACCGGAGGAATATACCATGGAAACTGAAATTAAACCAGAAGCTAATGAAAAAGTAACTCCCGAAGAAATTCTTGCTATGATAAAAATGCTTGAAAATTATGTAAGTGAAAGTCAGGAAATTGGAAGAAGGGTTATTCAGCTTAAAAATACCATGGTTGATGGAAACATACCTAATGATACAGTTAAACAGAATATCGTAAA
>JBAZDD010000254.1:0-3657 GCA_041654635.1 Candidatus Muiribacteriota bacterium | reverse complement strand
ATTATGAAACAAAGAAAAGTAAGGTTATGGAAAATATATGGATGTATTTTAAGGGCGAGGAATTAGGCTGGATTTTTTTATGGATGAAAAAATAACAGCCGTTACCCGGAGAGTATCTGGATTTGGTGAAAACCTTAAAACAGAAGCCGGGCAGAACAGTGTTCTGCCCCTACAAAAACTTGAAAGCAATGGACCCCGGCATAAAACAGCGCCGGGGCGACAGCAAAAAAAATATAAACATTACGAAAAAAACTTCATTGAGAATTGCTGATAAATTTCAATCTTTAAGAATTTCCCAGTTATTAATTTTACCGCAATAAGGGCAACTACCCCCGTCAAATTTAGGGTAAGGGCTGCCACTTTTACCCGCACAAGAGCGACACCAAATCTGACCACAAGTTTTGCAGCGAAGCATAGCAGCTCCTCCCGCTCCGCATTGTTTACAAGAAAGAAAACCCATATTACTCCTCCTTTATTATTTTAATATCTAATCAGAAGATTAGATTTAATAAAAGTAACTATTACTTCTCAGAAATACCTAATCTATGCTATAAAAAAATTAAAAAATTTTTTTTAACCATTTCATAGTCTTTTCAGATAAATCAATTGTTTTTTCACCTAAATAAATCGTTGCTAAATCTTTTATTATTTCAACACCTATTTCACTTGCAGGTTTTTCATTTAATTCTTTTAAGAATTGTTTTTGTTTTTCATCAAAATTTTGTTGAGATTTTATATTTTTTATTATTTTTTTTAAATGTTCCTCAGATATTTCTTTAGAATCCATTCGAACCTTTAGCAAATCAACTAGCCTTATAACCATGATGTTCCTGTTAAAGGTTGTATCGATTAATCCGCCTATTTGAATAAAATAATGTTGAATTGCATTCTTAAAAATTTTATTCGGAATATATATTCTAATTTTTCCTTCTTCTAGGTCTTTTTTATCTTGAATCGTTTGACCTGCTAATTCAAATATCTCTTCTAATATTTTCGCTTTTAATTCTCCTTCTTCACCTTTCACCTTTGTTTCATATAAAAAAACGTTTTCAATCATAGTTGAAACTCTTGATTCTGTAATACCTAAAGTTAATGATATTCGTCTAATTTGTTCTTTATTAATTTTAAATAGAGGGGTTTCTGCACCGATAATTATTTTTACTAGATAATTAAATACAATAATGTCTATTTCTGCTTTAGAAATCTTTCCAAAAATTGTAGTTTGATACTTTTCTATTAACTCATTACCAAGTTCTAAATATAATTCGCTATTTTCATCTTTCACGGATAACATAAACTCCCAATAAACTTTTAATTAATATTTTGTTTTTTTATTAAACAGAAATATATCACCCTTAAAAATTAAACTATTTAATTTACTTTATCAAAGTAAATAAATTTTTTCAAATTATAATGGTAAAAAAAATAGACCTCCGGACCAAAAAGCTTTTTCATATTTGATGTATTATAAAAAGATTTGTCTGTTCAAAATATTTTTAAAGTGTATTTTTTAAACAAAAATTAAAACTCTTGTAATACAAGAAAAAACTTATCTACCTTTTCTAATAAACAATCCAATTTTCAATGTCCGCTATTGATAAATTGCCGACATTGAAGTGTGATTTTTAAGATTTTTTGATAATATTCTTTTATGAAATTTTTAATAATCTTAACAGGGATATTAATCATAATTTCAAAACTCTTTGATGTTTTATCTACAATAAAAATTTTAAACTCACCATATCAGGAAAGGAATATCATTGCCAGAAAAATCATGATAAAAATCGGAATAAAAACTACCTGCTGGATAACATGGATTTTAATTGTAATATTTGTAACATATTATACTTATAAAACAATATTATCTGAAAATCCTTTAGAGTTATACGGCTTTATAATAATAGGTAATATAATTTCAATATTTCAATTTGCAATAGCACACTATAACCATACTGGAAAAAACAACACTATTACAAAACTTTTAAGAAAAACCATTGTATATAAATAGCTCAGCAATTCTCAATGAATTATTTTCGTAATAGCTTAATGCTTTCGTTGTCGTCCCTGCGTACGCAGGGAACCAGCGTCTTTGTTTTAATCTTTATGCTTTTAACTATCAATATGATTTCACCTCGTTGAACATCAAAAAAATACATCTTAATGCGTAATGCACCGGTTTGACCCTTTTTTTCTTTTTTTCTTTTTAGAATTTATGTATATAAGATAATTCAAATTTTTCAAATTTATATTTAATTTTATAGTTGTTTCCTAAAATAAATTGATATGCATAAGCTTCATAAAACGAATGTGTTAGCTCAACAAAACCGCTTGAAACAGGATAACCTACTCCATATGAATAAAAAGATTTACCATTAAAATCTAACTGTCCAAAACCAGCAAAATTACCAGAAGAATCAGTTTTAATATAAGATTTTAAATCAGTATCACCATCAATCTTTGATACCTTTCCAATCTTGAAAATAGAATATTCATCTTTATATGATTTATTAAAATATTTTCCAGCTAAATATATTGTACTTAAATCTTCTATTTTTCCATCATCAACTACTTTAACATCTGATAAATTAAATTCCGTACCTAAACCAAATTGAATATTTCTTGAATTTAATCCTGTATAATATTCAATTTTTATATAATTGCTTTTTTTTGTTTTTTCAGAAAAAGAAATATTCAATATTTTCATTTCTATACTTGAAGAAAAATCCAACCCCAAGCCAATATATAAACCTTCCATATTTTCTTTTTCATCTTTAATTTCATTCTTATTAAATTTAATCTTTGTTTCTTCTTTACCCTCTAATATCTTCCTAACTTCTAACTCTTCTATTTCCAATTCTCTTTTTTCCTGCATAAGACGAAGATACTCTAATTCTTTTTGAAGTTCTTCTTTAGTTTTTGCTTCTTCTTGACAAAAGGGTATTAAAAAAAAGCTAAATAACAAAATTAATACCAATAATTTTTTCATAGAATCCTCCACTATATTTTAATTTAAAATTAACAAAAACCTAAGGGGTCAAACCGGTGTATTACGCATTAGTTTATTAAAAAAACAAATCTGACCCAATTTCTTTAGCTTACAATACAAAAACCTAAGGGGTCAAACCGGTGTATTACGCATTAGTTTATTAAAAAAACAAATCTGACCCAATTTCTTTAGCTTACAAGAAAAAGTTAAGGGGTCAAACCGGTGCATTACGCATTAGCTTATTTAAAAAAAAATAAAAAATCCCCATTCCTTCCTTAACTTCATTTTCTATATAAAATTTATCATTAAAACTATTTATTTGCAAAAATTTAATTCGATAAAGTTTAAAAAAATATTCAAAAATATGAAAAGAATAGAAGCAAAGAATAGAAGGGTCAAACCGGTGCATTACGCATTAGTTTATTTAAAAAATAAATCAGACCCAATTTCTTTATTTTTTCAATATAAAATTTTATCATTAAAACTGTTTTTTTGCAAAAATTTAATTCATTAAAGTTTTAAAAAATATTCATAAAAATTTTTAGGGGGTCAAACCGGTGCAATACGCATTACACGGTTTACCAATTCTTTATTTTCCCGATTGTTTTCCATATCAACTTCAAATCTTTTAACTATTGATGATACCGAAATTTCTTTTATCTCAAACATTT
>JBAZDD010000253.1:0-3682 GCA_041654635.1 Candidatus Muiribacteriota bacterium | reverse complement strand
GAATGAAACGGGAATGAAACGCGGAAAAACCTCAAGCAACTCTTATAATTTTGCTTATGATAAAACAGGAAACCTTATAAAACAGACATATCCAGACAATAAAGAAGTAATATTTACTTATGATAATTCAGGACTGCTGACCCAGACAGAAACAATGAGAGGATACCAGAAGTATATATACAATGGACAGACCCAGATAGAAAAAATAATAAGAAATGGAAAAGAAATAAATTTTGAATACGATGAAGCATTCAGACAGACAAAAATAAATTATCCAAACGGGATAGAAAAACAGACAGAATATTATAAGAACGGGAAGATAAAGAGAGAAAAAGTAACGCGAAAAAACCGCGACAGAAACGCGAATGAATCACTATACAGTGCAGAATATAAATATAATAAAAATGGATGGCTGATAGAAAAAACAGAAACAATAGAACCCGAAACAAAAACCACACCAGCTGCAACCATAATATCCAAATATGAGTATGATGCTCTCAACCGATTGATAAAGGTTGAGAGAGTTAACCAGGTTGAGGGTTGGGAGTTAGATGAGTTAAAAAACTCAAGCAACTCGAGCAACCCAAGCAACTCGAGCAACCCAAGCAACTCTTCAGGTTTGTCATCCCTGCGAAGGCAGGGAACCATTCCAACTGTTTTAACTATTGAATACTTCTACGACAAAGATGGAAACAGATTAATGAAAAGAACAGGAGAAAATCAGATAAGATACATATATGATAAAAACGGAAAATTAACAGCAGTAACCACAAAAGAAGAAGGAATAGGCAGAGAAGCCACTCCTTCTAATGAAGAATTAACAATATATTATTTTTATGATAAACAGGGAAATTTAATAATGACAAAAGGCAAAGAAAACAAAATGTATGAATATGATGCTTTCAACCAGTTGAAAGCGGTTAATGGAGTTACTAATATAAAACGGGAAAGTATCGCGAATGAAACGGGAATGAAACGCGGAAAAACCTCAAGAAATGCTTTTATTAATTATGAATATTCTCCTCTTGGCTGGAGAGAAAGCAAAACAGTAAAAACCAGTGAAGAAAACTATACAGAAAAATATTATTACCTTGGAGCAAATATTTTTGAAACGCGGAAAGAACGCGAAAGTAACGCGAATGAAACGGGAGAAAACCTTGAATACACATCAGTAATATCTGGACCAGGGATAGATGAGATTTATGGAGCTTTACGCTCAGCTGTCATTCCTGACCCCGTTCAGGAAACCAGTTCCACTAATGAGCTTTATTTCGTCAGAGATTATCTTGGTAATATAAAATCCATATTTGATAATAATGGAGAAATGTTATATTACAGATTATATGATGAATTTGGTAATGAGGGCGATAGTGGTCAGGCCGCACAGGAAAGCTTAAATTTGGGAGCGGCACAGACCCCGGCGTTTGGATTCACAAGTCGCGAATTTGATGAAATAGCAGATTTATATTTTTATAGAAGTAGATACTACGATCCAACTCTTGGTCGTTTCACCCAGCGTGACAAATTCAATGAAGCCGGATTTATAACAGGCAATCCAGCAGTAATATATAATCCATTACAACTAAATGATTACACATACGTAGGAAATAATCCACTGAATTTTATCGATCCATATGGATGGCTTACAGTTTATATTTGGGGAGATTATAATCATGTATCATTAGAATTAGAAACTGGAGATTATTTAAGTTTTTGGCCTAATACAGAATCGATTTTTTTTAAACCAGGAAGGTTTTTTGAAAAAAATGATGATATTTATACTCATAATATTAGAATTGAAATCAATAATCTGGATGAAAAGAAAATTTTGGAATTTATTAATAAAGTGAAAAAAAATCCCCCTTATTATACTTATCCATTTGCTCAATGTACAACATTGGTGAGCGATGCTTTAAGGGCTGGTCGGACTGATGAAATGCCTAATTATTTATTTTATGATTTCCCATTACCGGTTTTATCCCCAAAACAGTTGGAAAAAATTGCGTTAAAAATACAAAATTATGAGGAATCAAATTGTAAATCAAAAATTATTAATTTATCACCAGTAGCTTTAATTTACTAAGTATATGGAGATTATATTAAATATGTCGTTTTTTAAAACAATAAGAATTTTAATATATATTACATTGATATGGTTTTTAATTTATCATAATTTTAATTGGGGTCTAAATTATTTTTTAATTCCAGAGCATTTCTTTTTCACCGGTAAGAATTTTAATTATAATTATATGATGAATGATGAAGCTAAAATAGAAATGTTACTAAAAATGAATTCTATAAACAAAAACGATTATATTGGAAATGTTTTAAAAATTATGGGAGAACCGGATTTTGTAAAAAAAAGTCGAAAAATTAAATCTGAAATAGACTTTGAATTATATTATTTTATTTATATATTAAATAATGATAATTTTTTAAATATAAAAACATTTGCCAAAAACAAATTTATTTCATTTGGTTTTAAAAATTCAGAATTGATTTTCAAAAATTGTAATTTAGATGGATTTGAAACTATTTCAAAAGAAAATTACAGTATTTATCTTGATAATGAAATGATAAATCAAATCATCGAAAAATTAAATTCTATTAAAAAAATACCCACAGTTGATGAAGTGAAAAAAATGTTTGGAAATCCTGATTATCAAAAAGAATACTTATCTTCTTCTTGTTTAGGTTATTATATAAAAAAAGTTAATTCAAGTGAATTTTCTGATTTTGAAAAACAAAAATATTTTGAAGAATTCATAGAATTTATATTTGATTTCAATAATAAATTGATAAATATTGATACAAATAATGTTAATATTATTTGTAAAACTAAGTTTAATATGATTAAAATTTTTAAAGGGGTTTAATATTAAAATAAATATTTTAAAAAGGAAATATTTTATAAATTTAATTTTTGTTAGTTTATTTATAATATTGTTCATTGTATTAAACAAAAATAAATATATTTTGTTTTTAATACATGAAGTTTTTGATTATAATTCATCTATTTTTTTCTTAATAATTTTGTATATTTACTTTATTATTTATTGCTTAATTCCGTTTATTTATAGAATTGTATTAAGATTAAGTTATTTAAATATGTTTAAATATAATTTTTTTTTATGGGTTTTTATTTTCAGCATATTTTATATTAAAAAAATATTTTTAAATTTTTTTTTTGATTTGAGTTATATTTATTTTATTTTAATTTTTACATTTACTAACATCATTATTTTTTTTATAATAAATTTTATTGAATTTATAATAGGATTTCTCTTAAAAAAAATGTTTAAGTATAAATTTAAGGTGATTCAATAAAAATTGAAACTTTATGACAATTTTAAATTTTTTATGATAACCAAGGAATTTTAATAATGGCAAAAGGCAGAAAAAATAGACTACTGAGGAGCAGTGACCGGACTTTCAGTCCTAGTGACCGTGCCAATACTGGCACTAGTGACCAGGCTTTCAGCCTTAGTGATGATAACAACAAAGCCGTGAGAAGTGAGAAGTTAGAAGTGAGTAAGGAAAATCAAGAACTTTACTTTATCAAGGATTATCTTGGTAATATCAAATCCATATTTGATAATAATGGAGAAATGTTATATTACAGATTATACGATGAATTTGGTAATGAGGGCGATAGTGGTCAGGCCGCACAGGAAAGCTTAAA
>JBAZDD010000252.1:0-3692 GCA_041654635.1 Candidatus Muiribacteriota bacterium | reverse complement strand
CGGTCCAACAGAGGTAATACCAACTAATCCGAAACTGTCGTTTTCAGAATTTTCTCTTTGTTTTTTCAATGAACTCACACCAATTGAAAGTGCAAGTATGAAAGGGACTGCAAGCATTCCAGTTGTAGCACCAGATGTATCAAAAGCAATAGCAAGAAACTCAGGCGGAGTGAAAAATCCAAGAATTAAAACAATAAAATAAGATAATAATAAAATATTAACAATTGAAATATTATAAAGAATTCTTACAAATCCACTTACCATTAAAACTGCAACACCAACAGATACGACAATTAAAATGAGCATACTGGAAATATCACCATTAGAAATCGATTCAATCTGTTTTGAAAGAATGTATAAACTCGGCTCTGCAAAAGAAATAAAAAAACCGAGAATAAAAACAGCTATTATAACGATAACCAATTTATTATTTTTTGTAAGTAAAATACCTGAGATGTTACCAACAGGAATAATTGCAAGTTCTACACCAGTAAGAAAAAGTGTTAGACCTGCGACAAAGAAAAATCCTGCAATAATGAATTCTATTAAAGCCCTGGTTTCAATTTTTACAACAAAAAAATTAATAAGCAGAACAATAATTAAAATCAGCATTACAGAAAAAGAAAGATCTTTCAATTTCTGTTTAAAAACATTAAATAAAGCTTTAATTATAAGGAGAAAATTCTTTAACATTATCAAACCTCAAAATTTATACTCAGATAACCATATCAAATATAGCTTATAAAGTAAAATTTAACGGGGTAAAATTTAACGGGGTCAGGTCTTTGATATTTGATTTTTTAAAATATTATTGACCCAGTTTACACCAGTTTTGACATCAAAAGAGGCTGGAATGTGAAAAAAAGCATATTTTGTGCTTGAATTTGTGGTATGTGAAATATTAACAAACATTGAAAAATTACACACATAAGTCCCGGCATTATAAGTTACTCTTGATAAATTGTCAGGCTTGAATTTTAAAGTTGAATATATTTTTGAAGGTAATTCAGAGTTGATTTTTTCAGCAATGTCTTTTTTAGAATGTGCCATTATATTTTTTGCTGTTCTTTCAATTCTGATTTTTTTACCTCGAGGATATTGCCCGAACCCTAATATAATATCAGGATTGAAATTTTCAATTTCAGTAATAAACATATTTTTATCAAATAAAACATCAAAAATTTTAACTTTAATATGTTTATTTTGATTAATATGCTTTAATATTTTTTGAGTAACATTCTCTTTATACTGTTTAAAAGGTTTAAACCCATAAATAAAAATTTTCATAAAATAAATCTATCACAAGTTAATTTAAAATAAAACAAAAAAACGGGGTCAGGTCTTCGATATTCGATTTTTGATAGTTTTTTTAATAAAATCCTTTAAAATAGAGGTTTTTAAATTTGGCTATTTGGCAAAATAGACAAATAGTTTTATTGAAAAATAATTAACAAGAAACCATTTTTAAATTTATTGATTAAAACATTATATAACATATTAATAATAGAATTTGCATAAAAATTAAACTTAAAGGTACATAGGTATTTTAAAAAAATATTTGACAAAATAATAATAATAATAATAATACAATTAAGCCATAATTAAATTATGGAGGGCTATATGTTTAGTAATTCAAAGGTTTTGATAGTTTTTGTAATGGTTTTATTTTTTTCTTTATTGTCAAGTGGATTTGATTTACAATTCCAAAATTGTATTAATGATCAGGATTTAATTAATTTTATTTCAAATTCTGTTAAGGAAATAACTTTGGAATTTTTGGTTAGTAGAAATATTCTGGAAAATGAGGAAACATTAAATCATTTATTAAATAACTATAATGATTGTCATATTTTATTTGATAAAACAACTATTTTTATATTTTTAAATTTTGATGAAGTATATGAAGTAACAGATAGTGAATTAATGTTAAGTGTTCAAGAAGAACTTCAAGAAATTTTACTTGAAAATAGACTTACTCCTTTGGATTATGTTTTAATAACCGTTTGCGCATATGTAATTGATCATTATGAAACTAAAATTGTATCAAAAATTATTAATGGTGTAGAAGAAAAAATTTTTGAGGTTGTACCCGTTTACTATGAAAAATGCGAAAAGCTTCTTGTTCATGTAGATGAATATGAGTTGCCTCCAGCATACGGCGGAGTGGCTTTGCCAGGTAATCCTGGGCATACACCGGAGACACCAATAATTATTCCACCACAATATAGAAAAATAAATAGTATAAAAAAATAAAAAGGATATTTTTTACTTGAAAAATATTATTAATGACACCTCAGATAAAATAAAATTATTTGAGGTGTCACAAAAAAACAATATATTAAATCAAAAGAATCTTGAATTAAAAGATTCAATCATATTTTTTGTTTTTTATATTATACTTTCGACTTCTTTTTATTGGATTTTACTTAGTGAATCAAATTATAATATTGAAACCCGTTATTTATTAACGCAAATTAGTTCGATTATTGTTTTTATTATTATTCAAAAATTTCTTGATTTTAATTTTTTTTCTGATGGTTTAAATTTTATGGAAATAAAAAACAGTATAATGATTTCCCTAAAATATTTTTTAAAAACTTATATAGTTGCCGGAATAATTGCATCGGTAATTATATTTTTGCTATATAGATTAGGTTATACAGAACGGACAATTTTTGAACCTACCCCGAAAATGTTAGAAGAAGGGCATCCACTTATTACAATAATAAAAAATAAAAATTTAGTAAGATTTTTATTATATTCATTTACTACATTATTATTAGGACCTGTTTTGGAAGAAATTTTTTATAGAAGGTTAATTTATTGTTCTTTTCGTGAAAAATACTCATTTAACATTTCATTAATTTTATCAAGTCTTATTTTTGCTGTTATGCATCCTGGATTTTTTAGACAAGTTTTTTTACATGGATTATTGATAGGTAATTTATATGAAAAAAAATGTGATTTAGTTTCAGTTGTTTTTTTGCATTTCTTAATTAACTTTTCTACATCAATAATAATCATTTACATGTTTAAAGAATTAATTTAAAATTAAAAATCGATTGGTAAAAATTTTTAGGGAGTGATTTTGAATATAGAAAATTATAAATCAGTAATTTTTTATAAAAAAGATAAAGTTAATTTATTACATACAGCAATTTTATATGTAATAATAGCACTTGTAGTTGGCGTAATTTCAGCAATAATTGCTGATTATTTTATTTATCTATATAATGGTGATTTTTCATTGACTTTTTCTGACCATTTTAACAAGAGTGCAGATACAGCTGATGGAATGTTTTTACATGATATGAAATTTTTTGGAAATTACATTTTTTTAATCTTTTTTCTTGTTATTCTAATACCGTTAGTAGAAAATTTTATATTAATAATGTTATTTAGATTTTTTAATTTTTTTATCAAACAAATTTATTTTTTAATTATTTTACTTTCAGCTGCCTGGGGATATATTCATGTTATATCAACTGGCAGCTGGATTTCATTTTTTCCAATATTTTTTGGTTTTTTATTAATGCATGATTTATATCTTTTAGCGAGAAAACAAGGTGTTGACCATGCTTATTTTTTCCCTTTACTTGAACATAGTTTATTCAATTTAGTTATTTGTTTAATCTTAATTTCAATGGTAAAGAATTAGTAATTTTAGAAAATTTAAAGTAAATATTTAGAGC
>JBAZDD010000251.1:0-3715 GCA_041654635.1 Candidatus Muiribacteriota bacterium | reverse complement strand
ACAATAACAATCAATAACAATCCTAGTTTTACAAAAAGTATTCAGTTATATATAATTAATAAAGCAATTCTCAATTTTACTGAGAAATACTTTAAATAAATAAAAATAGCAAATAATGCTTGTTTTTCCGAAAATTAATATGAAAAGAAGGGTATAATTTCTGATGATAAAATTAAAAAGTGATGTTTGTTTTAAAACAGTTCCAGATGAGATAAATCCAGATATTTTTGATAAATTATCGTGTCCTGATTTTAAACAGAATGATGTTATATCTTTTAATAATTGTTTTTACCTTTTTAAAAAAGATAAATTTATTGCAACAGAAGAAAAATATGCTGAAAAAATATCTGAAGACCACACTTTTTTATATTATTTCAAAGCCGCAGTAATTGTTATGAGTGATTCCTGTAGTCAGGGGATCGCTGAAGATAAATCCGGGGAATTTCTAAAAAATAGACTTTTAAATCAAGGTTATATTGTTGAGGATTTTATAATAGTTCCTGATGATTTTAATGAAATTGAAAAAGTGTTGAACAATTGTATTAAAAAAAATATTTCACTTGTTCTCACAACAGGGGGCACTGGATTATCCCCCAGAGATGTGACACCGGATGTTACAAAAAAAGTTGCTTCAAAAGAAATTCCTGGAATAAGTCAGGCAATTATTAATTACAGTCTTACAAAATCACCACATGCTATGTTTGGCAGGATTTATTCAGGGTTTTGTGGCAGAACGCTTTTTATTAATTTGCCTGGTTCTGTCAAAGCTGTAAAAGAATGTGCTGAAATTCTTTTCCCTGAAAATAAAAATATTTTGTTTCATGCTCTTGAAAAACTGGCAGCTGTAATGGCAAAGTGTGGTAGCTGATTAAAAATACAGCAATTCTCAATTTAACTGAAAATCCTTTAGGGGTCTGGCCTTCCAACTTTACTAAATCGTAAAGTTTGACGGCACAAACCCCGTCCAGAACAGGATTTTCTTTAAATTTCATTGAGAATTGCTGTTAAAAAATAAAAAAAACGTTGACAAACTTATAAATCTATTATATCATTTAAGCAACTACTTAAAAGGATTTTTATGAAAGAAGAAAAATTTTTACATTATCTTAAGATTTTATCAGTTAAAAACAGGTTTCAGATATTAAGACTGTTATCTAAAGAAAGATTATGTGTAAATGCTCTATCATGCAGATTGAATATATCACCAGCCGCAGTCTCTCAGCATTTGAGAATATTAAAAGACAATGGATTACTCAGTAGTGAGAAAATTGGATATTATATGCATTATACTATAAATAAAGATATTTTTGAAAAAATTAAAAAGAGTTTTGATGAATTGATAGATTTTTAATATTTTTTTTAAATTTTAATTAAGTATATGCGTAAATAATTAATTATTATGGTTAACCGGATAAAATCCGGAATTAATAGAGGAGGGATAACAATGGCAGATGAAAAGAAAACAGATTGTCTGAAAGAACAGGGAATTAAGGATAAAAATGAACCTTGTTCACCAGAACAGATTAAAAAATGTCATGGTGATGAAAATAATCATCCATGCGAAACAAAAAAGTAAATTTATAAAAGGGCAGTATTTCTGCCCTTTTTTATTTTATTTGAAGGATTTTATAATGACTATTTATGAACAAATCGCAGAAGATTTAATTAAAAGCAAAATTACTGATAATAATAAAATTGAAAAAATGAAGAGTTTTTTACAGATTTCACCTGAAGGATATGGAAAAAATGATGAGTTTTTAGGTGTTAAAGTTCCTGTTCAACGTGAAATTGCCAAAAAATACTACAAGGATTGTGATTTAGAAACAATGGAAAAATTATTAAAATCACCAATTCACGAATATAGATTTACAGCTCTGCTGATGTTAATTCTTCATTTTGAAAAAGAACAAATTTACTCAAAAAAAGAATGCTATAATTTATACGTCCGCAACATGAAATACATCAACAACTGGGATTTAGTAGATGTTTCAAGTCATAAAATCATAGGAAGCTATCTTTTTGATAAAAATAGAGAAATATTACTGAAATGGGCCTGTGATAAAAATATCTGGATTAGAAGAATTTCAATTGTCTCAACATGGTATTTTATCAGACAAAATGATTTTGAATACACTTTAAAAATATCAGAAAAATTGCTTTCTGACTCACATCATCTTATTCATAAGGCTATCGGATGGATGCTTAGAGAAGTTGGAAAAAAAGATCAGAATATATTAAATATTTTTTTAAAAAAACAAGCCGATAAAATGCCAAGGGTCACGTTGCGATATGCAATAGAAAAATATCCCGAAAATATCAGGAAAAAAATTTTAAAAAATAAATTTATTGATATTTTATAAATTAGTGTTATAATTTAGGTAACTTGGCTTCATCAAATTATTTAGGGGGGAGTATGTCTAAAAAACTCTTGTTTATGTTTCTTGTTTTATGTTTTCTATTTTCAACCACAGCAAACGCTCAGACAGTTAAAGAATGGACTGTAATGTTGCTTATCAATGGCGATAATAATCTTTCAAGCTATGGCATTCGAGATGTCAACGAAATGGAACAGGTTGGCTCGACTGATAATGTAAATATCATTGTTGAACTTGACACTTATGGTAATTACGGGACAAAAAGATATTATATTGAAAAAGATAATAATACTTCACAGATTACATCACCTGTAATTATGGATATGGCTGAACAGGATACAGGCGACTGGCAGCATGTGATGGATTTTTTTAAATGGGGTGCTGACAATTATCCTGCTAAAAAATATCTGATTGCTATATGGAATCATGGTGCTGGATGGGAAGATAAAAATATTGACTGTTTTTTAACTAAAGGAATAAGTCATGATGATACTTCACACAATTCAATTAAAACAGCTGAATTAAGTCTTATTGCTAAAGGTTTCAGTGAACATATTGGCAGAAAAGTTGATATTTATGGTTATGATGCCTGCCTTATGCAGATGATTGAAGTTGCTTATGAAGCAAGAAATTATGCTAAATATCAGGTTGGAGCTCAGGAAACTGAACCAGCTCAGGGATGGCCTTATTTTAAATTTTTAGCAGATCTTGTTTCAAATCCTTATATGAATGGAAGAAAACTTTCAGAAGAAATGGTTAAAAACTATGGATTGGCTTATTCTGGTGGAGAATATGGTCAGAAATCCACAAATCAGTCTTCAGTTGATATTGAAAAAATAGATTTAATTACAGAAAAAGTGAAAAATTTCAGTAGAGTTTTAATTGAATATATGGGTTCTTATAAAGCAAATTATGAAAGCGCAATGGGAGAAACTCAGAAATTCTATTATTCTCAATATAAGGATTTAGGACATTTCTGTAAAAAAATAATTGAAAAAGTTGATAACTCAAATGTAAAAAGAGCAGCTCAGGAAGTTTTAAACGCTTTAGACCAGTTTGTGGTAAAAAGTGTTTATACTTCAACAGATATGAAAAATTCTACAGGAGTATCAATTTATTTACCAAATAAATATCAGTTTGATTATAAAAAAGATAGTTACTCAGCTTTGAAATTTGCAAAAGATTCCGAGTGGGACAAGTTTTTATCCAGTTTTTACTATCCAAACTATCCAGTTTTGACAATTTCCGAAGCAATATTTAAAGATGCCGATGGTGATGGAAAAGTTTCACCTAACGAAAAAGTTAATTTTGAATTAAGAATTAAAAATGAAGGCAATGTT
>JBAZDD010000250.1:0-3716 GCA_041654635.1 Candidatus Muiribacteriota bacterium | reverse complement strand
ACCATTTCTGAGTTATAATCTGCTCTGCCAAGTCTGTCATATCCAAGTTGAACAAAGTTTTTATATCCGAGTTTTTTAGCAATTGAGGTTCTAACTTTTACCATTTCATCATATATTCTGTCTAATTCCGCTTCATTTTCACTGAAAAATCCCCACATTGCAACAGCTGCTTCTTTTCTTGTCTTTCTGTCTATATCCTGCATAAAAGGTGTCATTCCAGAAAGGTTTCTTTCTTCACCTTTAAACATGATTTTTGCACTTGAGGTGATTTTATTATATGCTGATACAAGTTCATTTTCTTTTTTCAGCTCTTCAACTACTTCATCACTGTAGGTTTTCATTTCAAGTCTTGCTATGTCAAATAATCTCTGACCCCATTTTTTTATAAGTTCATCTTTAAATTTTGAATTATCAAGAGCTTTATAGTATTTAACTCCATATCCCTGTAATACTGGTCCTACTTCGTCATAGAATTTCTTTTCATTTTCGTAAAATTCATCTGTTGTATCAATTGAATGTCTTACACTTGCCAATGTCTGCATTGTAGAAAATTTTCTGACAAGAGTGTTAATTTTTTTCATTGTTTCATTCTGCATTTCAGAAGATTCTGCTTTTTCAAATTCGCTGATAAGCTGTTCGTATTCTTCTTTCACCTTTTCAATATTTGGTCTCTCGTAAACATATTCTGAAAACTTCATTACACCTCCCGTTTTTTAAATTGTGACCGGCTTTCAGTCTAGTGACTCTAATTCTCGGGCAGAACATGTTCTGCCCCTACAAAAGCTTAAAAGTAATAATAAACGGTAATCCGTTATCCGTAATCCGTTATCCGTTAAAAGCTTTTTTGCTTTGTTTTTTTTCGGATCACTCATTACTCATTACTGATTACGCTCTTATATTACTTACCCCGGCTCACTGCTTTATACTTGGTCTTACTTCGGCTTTGGCATTAAAAATCAGCACTCTATCACCATTCATAAAGTAAACGATTTTTTCACCATATACTTTATCACCATTATCTCTTTCAATAAAAGCATTGCCAACTATTTCAACTCTGTTTTCAAGTTCATAAAACACAAGTCTGTCACCAAAAGCTGTACTTTCAACCTGTTCAATTTTTACATTTCCAATAGCAATAGCTTTCTGTGCTTTGTTATAATAAGTAAGATTATCGCAGTATAATCTATAATCAAAACTCTGTTTTCCATCTTCAATTTTCATTTTTTCAACTCTTACATTATCTTCAACCACAACCATATCATCTTTCAGATAATTTATAATTCTGTCCCCTGTAATTTCACCTGTTGTAAAAATAATATCTTTATCTGAATCATCTTTTACAGTTTCAACAATTTTTGGATTTCCTGTTGCAACTGCTCTTTCTTCTGCCATATAATAAATAAGTTTTGCACACGTTAAAGTGTTATTTTCCTGAATCAGTCTGACATTAATGTTTGCTTCCATTACATCTTTTTTAACATCTATCATTCCCTGACCTGCTGTCAGTATATACTGAGGGTTTTCAACTCTGAAATTACCTCTTATATGACGGACTGATTCTGTAAATTCCATGACATTTCCAGTAATTACAGAATTTTTCATAAATTCATTTCCAGCTTCGCCTTGCTGTTTTATTTCAACTTCTGTAGTATCTGAGAATGTTGAAATAAATGATATTAAAATCATCAATAAACACAAACTTTTTTTCAATTTCCACACCTTTCTATTAAAATCAGTGAATAAGTTACCCGTTATCCGTTATCCGTAATCCGTAATCCGTAATCCGTTAAAAGCTTTTTTGCTTTGTTTTTTTCGGATCACTCATTACTCATTACTGATTACGCTCTTATCTTACTCACTGCTCTTATTTGGTAATTATCTTTATATTATTCAATATTCTGGCGCGTTTCAACTTCAATTGCGATTCCAATCCCTGGCCTGTAGTTGTCTGGTCTTTTTCATCTATTGTTACATTTGAATATGTATAAATTCTACTCTGCTTTACATTATAAAGCAATTCTGAAGTGTATAAATATGTATCCGGTTCCTGAAAAAGTACTACATTACCAGAAAAAGTCATAAGATTACCTGTACTGTCTGCTGTAGCTATATCTGATCTGACCTTAACCATGTCTTCTGATGAATAAATTTCACCTGTACAATTATACAAAGTCATAGAATTATTTACAGCATCTCTCATAAGTGTATCGCCAAATATTTGAGCAGCTTTCTCATTTGTTTCTTCATTAAAAGCATGAATAATACAATCTTTTATCTGAGTCTGAGGGGCGGTATTAATATCAAAAACTGCATCTGGAGAATAAAAAATATAAACAAGAAATCCAACTATTATGTAAGGAAGTGCAGTTCTTGAAATTTTCCATATAAGTTCAATTATTTTTTTCAAAAAATCCCCCATCTGTCATGAAACCATACCCATTGAGATGGATATTTTCTGATTATATCTGAATATGCTTTATTCATATTTATAAGTATGGAATTAATTTTTTCTTTGATTTTTCCATCTTTATCATAGTCAAGATTTTTAATTTTAATTACAAAACCACCTTTTTTTCTTATTACAAAAGCAGTCAATATTTCAGCCCCTGTTTTTATTCCAAATATTGCAGGACCTTTCGGAGTTGGTGCTTCTTTACCCAGAAAATCTATTTTAACACTTTCATCCTGCGACTTCTGATCAGCAAGTATTATAAGAATTTCACCTTTTCTGATTGCTTTAAATCCATCGCCAACTGCGTTTCTGTTTTCTATGAGTTTTACCCTGTTAAGTCTGCGGATTTTTCTGATTATTTTATCATATAATTCAGAGCCTGGTTTTCTGTAAATTGCATTAAGTGGATATCCTTTTTTACCAAAATAAGTGCCAAGAAATTCCCAGTTACCAATATGAGCAGTAAGAAGAATTACCCCTTTTCCTTTTTTATATGCCTGTTTAAGAAATTCTTCACCTTCAACTTCAACATTATTTTTTACCATTGAAAAAGGAAGAAATGCAAATTTAATAAACTCAACAAAATTAAAACTCAGATTTTTTAAAATACTGTTAAAAAGTTTTTTTTCATCTATATTTTTATTAAGATAAGCCAGATTTAGTGACATTATTGATTTTTCGCGCGAAGCTGCAATCAGAAAAATTTTTGAGAGAATTTCAGCTACTTTATAACTTTTTTTAAAAGAAATTTTTCTGAATATGTCAATTAGAAATACAACCAGGCAATATATAAGATATCTTTTTGTTTTTTTTAATACTTTCATAGATAATTCTGTAATATTTTATCAAATAATCCATCATTTTTCAGCATATATTCGAGACAGTCACGAACACCCCCGTCACCACCTCTGTTTTTTGATATAAACTTTGATATTTTTTTTACTTCTTCCGCTCCATTTTGAACTGTCATTGGAAGTCCAACAATTTTCATGCAGGACAAATCATTTAAATCATCACCAATATAAGCCACTTCATCAAGAGTTATTTCATACTGATTTATAAGATTTTCAAGTATTTCCTGTTTTTTTCCTGCATTCTGATATATATCTGTTATTCCAAGCTCAAGTGCTCTTTTTAATACAATATCAGATTTTCTTCCAGTAATTATTGCAAATTTAATTCCAAGTTTATTGGCAGAATATATCATCATTCCATCTTTTACAGAAAATTTTTTCATTTCTTCACCAGAAGAAGTATAATATAT
>JBAZDD010000249.1:0-3729 GCA_041654635.1 Candidatus Muiribacteriota bacterium | reverse complement strand
AACTTCTGAATAATCCAGTTTTTCAGCAATATTTTTTGTGACTTCAAAAATTGTAGAAAGTGAAGTTACTTTTTTTTCAAGGTTTTCATAAACCATAATATTTTCAAGAAGAATTGAAAAAGCTGATGCTATTGTTGAAAGGAATCTTAAATTTTTCTCTCCATACTTTTCTTTTTTCTGAATTATTGATATAAATCCGTATATTTTTTTCTTAATTATTATCGGAACTGAAGCAAATGTAAATTTATCATTAAGTGTAAATCTGCGATTTCCTTTTTTAATTATATTACGGTCAACTCTGTAAGCATAGAGTTTATTTGGAAGAAGCTCTTTTACATCAGTAAGAAGCTCTTTTTCAATCTTTTCAATATTAGTGTCTGAAAGGTCAAATTCTGAGTAATAATTAATTTTAAGCTCTGGGAAATTATCTAAAATTACAGCAGCTGTCTTAAAATCAAATTTATCAGTTAAAATTCTGAAAATAAGATTAATAATTTCACGAAGATTTGTATTTACACTTACCTGTTTCATAAGCTGATTTACAATTTCAAGCTCATCAAGTCTGCTTTCGAGATTATTATAAAGCGAATAATTTTTACTCAAATAAGCAATGTTAGATGAAAAAACTTCAAGAAGCTGCAAATCTTCTTCATTATATATATGTCTGTTACTTGTAATTGAAACCACTCCAAGCACTTCATCATTAAGTTTCAGTGGGCATGATATTGCAGAAATAATATTTTTTCTGACATCTTTGTATTCTTTTTCAAAATCCCAGAAAAAAACATTGGCACCTTTAATTTTTTTATTGATAATTTTTTTGTATTTATTATCAACAATTATCATTGCTTTGCCTTCTCTGGCAATTTTACCAACAATACCCTGACCAATTTTCATTCTGAAATTCTTAGCTGTGTTCTGCTGCAAACCTACATATGTTTTTACATAAAGCTCATCTTTTCCAGAATCAATAAAAAGAAGTGACCCCCCGACTCCAAAAAACTCATCAACCATGGCTTTTAGAATTTTTTTAAGCACTGTGTCAAATTTTTTAAAGTTAGTTTGAGTCCTGCTTAATTTATACAATGTAGAAAAAGCTGAAAGTTTTTTTCTAAGCTCTTTACCAGTAGTTTTCTGATTTTCAAATAAAATTGCATTTTCAATTAAAGTTGTAACGTGAGGCATGAAAAGTTTTATCAGATTAGTTCTCTGATTCATATTTACTTTATTAAACATATAGAAAGTGATAAGACCCTGAGGTTTTCCGTGTCTTGATATTTTATGAACTATTGTAGAAAACACTTCATTATCACTGGCTACTTTTTCTTCAGAATTAATATAAAGTTTTTTTTCAGTAAATTCTGTGTTGATTTTTTCCTGTTCTTTTATTATCTGAACATGATTTTTTCTAATTTTATTGAAAGTATTATTGTCAAGACTTCTGAAAAAACCAAAATAAGTAACATCAAGCGGATAAAGTGTCAATCCGATGAAATCAACATCAATTATATCCTCAAGTGTTCTGAACAGGTTATAAAGTAAATCTTCAACATTATCAATATAATCATCAAGTTTTAAGAATTCGTTAATAATTATCTGATTATAATAATCTTTCTGAAGTATTTCATTATCTTTTTTCAATAAAGAAATTTCAGCTTTAAGACTTTTATTTTCTTCTATCATTCTATTATAATCTTTTAAATTATCAGTCTTTTTCACTTAATATTTCCCTTATTCTTAAAATTAACTGTTCTGGAGAAAAAGGTTTGACAAAAAAACCATCAACTCCACAATGTTTTGCAAAAAAACTGTTTCTTCTGTCATTTAATGCAGTTATAATGATTATTGGAATTTTTTTATATTTACGGTCATTTTTAATCAATCTTACAAGCTGCCAGCCGTTAAGCTGTGGCATCATTATATCTATAAGCAGAAGATCATAATCGTTTTTCTCGATTTCATCCATCAATTCCATTGAATTATTTAAAGTTTTTACCTCAAAATCCTCAAGTGAAAGAAGTATCTGAATAAAATCAGTTACATCTTTTTCATCATCAAGAATTAATATTTTTTTCTTCTTTATAAGTTTTTCCGTCATAATAGCAAACCCTGTTTCTCCCATTATTTTTAGCTCTGTATAAACATGCGTCAGCAAAATCAATTAACTCTGTCATATTCTTCATTTCAGAAGTCAAACATGCCAGTCCGATGCTTACTGTAATTCCAAGTGGTTTGGATACACAGGAAAGATTATGAAAACGGAAACTTTCAATCCTTTTTCGTATTCTTTCTGCAATAACCACAGCTGATTCAATATCAGTTTCAGGATATATTATAACAAATTCTTCCCCGCCATATCTAGCGACTATATCTATTGTACGAATACTTTTCTTTAAAATCAAGGCAACTTCTTTTAAAACAGCATCTCCCTGCTGATGACCAAAATTATCGTTAAAATATTTAAAAAAGTCAATATCTAAAATTAATAAAGTGAGTGGAGTTTTATATCTTGCCGCTCTGGTAAACTCTTCGTTAAACCTTTTTTTAAAAAATCTGTAGTTGAAAGTTTCTGTCATTGAATCGGTAAACGCCAATCTTTCATTTTCTTTAAAAAGCTGAGTTTTTTTAAGAGTGACTGCAATATAATTGCCAATAATTGAAAAAAGCTCGAGATCATCGTTTATGGTAATATCATCGGAATTTGATGAACCAATAAAAAACGCACCCATAACAACATCTTTCTCAATAAGGGGCATAACAAGGTGTGTTTTAAGTGATTCGGGATTATATTTATTTATAATTGATGGAGAAATTCCATTTATGGTTATTTTTGTTTCATCAAGATCTGACATATTAAGTCTCAAGAAGTTAATCATAATATCATAACTGTCTTTTACAAGAGTGTAACCATCATTGGTGTGTACATCAAAAAACATATTTGCACCTGAAAAATCTGGTTTAAAAATAACAAGCACAGAAATTTCATAATCAAAAAGAAAATGTAGATTTTCCTGAAGAATTTCTTCAATTTTTTTTACTTCAAAACAGCTGCTCAACTCTTTACCAATGTGATTAAGAGTTCTGAATTTTTCTTTTTCAATTCTAAGTTTATCAAGAAGAATTTCTTTACTTAAAATTACAGCCACCTGAGAAGCTACTATGCTTAAAAATTTCATATCATGATCATTTTCTCCCGAAGAAACATTGTAATCACGAGAAATTATAAGTTTTCCAATAATTTTCTGTTCATGCTTCAAAGGCAGATAATAAAAAGTTTTTTTATTTAATTTAATTTTTTCATAAGAATTTTCTGATTTAAGATAAAAATCTTTATTTTGAAGAAAATCATTGTTAATAGAATCAATAATATCATTTTCAATATTAAAGCTTTTTTTATGCTTGAAAGTTCTGGAATTTTCATGAAAAATATAAATTGCTATTTCAGCAATCCCAAGCAGAGTTGCAAGAATATCGATAAAAGATTCAAGAGTATCTTCAATTTCAACATAGGAATTCAGAGTTTTACTTATTTCAAATAATGTAACAGCCTGTTGAATTTTTATTTTCTGAAACTCAAGAAGTTTCAATCTCTCTATGGCAAGACCAATATGATGAGAAAAATCTATCAGTGTTTCTCTATCACGCTTTTTAATTTTTTCAGGATATTTAATTTCTGTAATATTTAAAGTTCCGACAATTTTTTCACCTGCCAGAAGCGGTATTACAATT
>JBAZDD010000248.1:0-3729 GCA_041654635.1 Candidatus Muiribacteriota bacterium | reverse complement strand
CAGATAATAATGATGACAGAAAAAAGTGCGATAGAGTTTTTGAGCAAAAGACCAGTTTATTCATTTTTTGAAGATATAAAAAATTTAATGAATAAAATCCCATTAGATAGTTTTGATGAAATATTTAAAATAATGTGTGGAGATATTGTAATAGAAGTAAAAAAAATCTATAAAACTGAAAATAAAACTTAAATTAGTAACTTTCAAAAAAAATAACAAAACAAAACATAAAATAAACTAATTTTCTAATTCAAAAAAATCGAAAAAACCCTAGTTTTTAAGAACAAAAACGAAAAAACTTTGAAAAATTCCAAAAGGAAAAATAAAAATTTATAAAAATTTTACTCGAAACCAAAAAATACCTTAAAAAACATACAATCTAAAATCTGGATTGAGAATTGCTGACATAAAATTTGCTTAATTGAAACAAAATAAAAAATCTGGTATTATGATTAATTATGAAAATAATAAAAATTTTATCAATATTTATTATCAGTTTTTTTATTATATTTTTTATTATAAAAAGTCGTGAAAGCAGAAATAATACTGTTATAAATACAGGAACACGAGAAAATTTATTGTCAGAAATACCTGAATCTAAAACAATTGATTTTAATCAGTTTGTTTATAGAGTATATCCAGAGTCAACACTTAATACAAAAATTCACAATGTAAGAAATAATTTCAAAAATTTTTACATACCTGTTGATATTGAAGATATTATTGAAAAAATTAAACTGAAACAATATCAGGAAGCACTTGATGAACTTGAGAGAATTTCTGATATGGGTGGTCCAGCTGAAAAATCATGGGCTATGTATTTTAAAGCTCATATTACATTTTTACAGGGAAGATACAGTTATGCTCTTAGATTATTTAAAGAGTTTATGGAAGATTATCCATCACATGAACTTTACACAAACGCGGAAGAAGCTGCGAGGTATATAAATGAATGGTTTTAATTCAAAAAAAGGATATTCGCTGAATGAAATAGTTGTGGCTATTGTCATACTTGGGCTTGCAACTACTCCATTGTTCATGGTTACAATGCAGAGTAATAAAAATCTTCAGGAAAATGTCTTATATCTTGATGCATTAATGGCTGCAACTACGGTAATGGCACAGGCAAAACAACAGAGTTTTATAAGTTTATATAACAATTCTGAAATTAAAATCGATAGAGAAAACAACATGGGATTTCAGCTTTCAGGGGATATTTTTGAAAAAACTCTTTCACAGATAAAGTTAAAATTTGAAACAATCGATAAAAATTTCTATTATATAACATTGCAAATGTCGTACAGGAACAATGTCGGACGAGAAGTTTCAATTAATATGGAAAGCGGGGCTTTTGCCAGTGTTTATTAATAACAAAAAAGCAGTAACTTTTGTCGAACTTCTGATATCAGTTGCTATTGGAGTTATGATAATTGTTTTAATGACAACTGTTTTTGGACAGAATATAATGAACATGAGAATGGGTCAGAAAATCAGCGATCTTGAGTATGGAAAACACCTTATAATAAAAGAATTGTATATTGAACTTATTAATCTTAATTCTCCTGTAACATTTTCAGAAGAAAGACATGAGCTTTCCACACAGAGTATGAATTTTATTATTCTTTCTGAAAGAAATGAAAGTAATACTTTTGAAAAACTCAGTTTTGACTCATATACTTTAAAAGACCTGGCAAAGAATAATAAAGTCAGTTATTATATTGAAAGTGGTAATTTTATTAAAGAAATAAATGGAAGAAAAAGAAAACTTTTATCAAATATCGAAGAATTAAATTTCAGTTATTTTAACAGAATGATTTACTGCAAAGGAAAGTTTGTTGCCCCAAAAACCAAGGAATACAATAAAATAGATATTCCGTTTGAGTTTGGTTTATACATTGGCGGTGACAGAGTTGGAGTCAAATATGAATAAAAAAGGATTTGCAGTTTATTATGTGATTTTTTTCATAATTATCATAATGATGTTTGCATTTGTATATTTATCTCAAGTGAGACATTCAACAAAAAATCTTGTAAGAGATTTTGACAAAATGACTGCCAAAGAATTATGTGATTTTGGTTTCAGTGCAGCAAAGAACATTATTTATAAAAATTATGCTGGCGGAAATTTTAATTTTCATTCAGGAATTCAGCTCCCGATTATTTTTGAAACAAACACTGGTAAATCGGTAATTTCAAAAATTTCAATTTTAAATGAATTAACTGTTAATAACAGAAAAATAGAGTATGAATTTAATAACGTGAATTTTTACGATTTAGGAACAAGAAAAGGATTATATGACGTTTTTAAAGTCGAGGTCGAAGGTATAACGCTTACATCTGAAAAAATGAAAGCTACCTCTTTTATTAAAGTTATAAGGATGGAAAATCCATGATAAAAAAATTATTTTCAATAATAATAATATTTTTTATAGTTTGTTCATTTGCTTTTGAGGAAGCTTTTCCTGATGTTACTCCATTAGTGTACGACATAACAGGTGACGGTCATAAGGAGATAATTTTTGGTTATAAAAATGGATTATTAAGATTATTTGACAGTAATGGTGAAGAAATTATTACAGGTTTATGGCCAAGACATCTTGCGGGAGCTGTGCAGGAAGAAGTTAAAGTTTTTGATAATGGAATTAAAAAAAGCATTGTAGTTTCAACCTACAATGGAAAGGTATATTCTATTGATACAGATGGGAAAATGAACTGGAGATATGACAGCTTTTCTGAAAATGAATTTTTCCTTTGTGCACCGACAGTTGATGCTTCTGAAAATTCAATTTATTTTGCGTCAACAAGAGGAGAGGTTCATTCACTTGATGTTGATGGAAATGTTAAATGGAGATTTCCAGCTCCTGATCTGGTATCAGCTCCTATTATCCTTACCGACCTCAATGGTAATGGAAATCGTGAAATTGTTTTTAAAACCGATTCAGGAACTGTTTATGCTTTTGACAACAATTTCAAACCAGTTCAGGGATGGCCAATTTATATTGAAGAAGCTGTTAATACATCCATGCCTTATCCAATGACAATTAAAGATATTGACTCAAATGGATATAATGAAATTATTATGGCGACTAATGAATTTAAAGGAAAATACACAATTTATACAATAAATCATGATGGAACAGTAAACAGTAAATTTACTTCTGACACAAAAGTATATGAGAAAATACTTTTAATTGACATTGACAATGACGGTGTCGATGATGTTGTCTATTTTGGTCTGGATGGGTATATTTATGCTCGTGATGTTAAAGGGAAAATGTTTCCGGGGTTTCCTCATTATGGCGGTAAAGAAATTAGGGGTGGATTAAAACTTATAGATGTAAATGGTGACGGGAAAGCAGAAATTGTTGCTGTGGTTACAGATGATTTTAACAATTATAAAACAATCTTTATTAATTCGGATGGAAACCAAATCAAAGAGCCTTACCATTTAGGTAAAATTGATACAAATATAACTTTTGCAGATGTTGACGGGAATGGGGTGCTTGAGATAGTATGTATAGTTGAAAATAAATTAAATGTAGTTGAAACTGATATAACAGTTCCGATTATAATCGAAGTATTAGGGGTGGAGTATGAATATTAAAAAAACTGTTGTATGTTTTTTGATTCTTTTTTTATCAATAAGTGTGTATCCTAAAAATATTTTTCGTGAAATTGGGCGTCTTTTTCAAGGCACTCGCAGAAGTATTGAGCTGGTTTTAGGAACGG
>JBAZDD010000247.1:0-3743 GCA_041654635.1 Candidatus Muiribacteriota bacterium | reverse complement strand
ACAGGTATGGGAGCATTTTGCACCCGGGGATATAGAAGGATTTATGGGTGAGTTATGTTCGCAGAAAGCTGGATTATCAAGAGATTGCTGGAAAAATCCTAAAACAGAAATATTTTTATTTACTGTTTTTAAATTTCATGAATAAAGTATAGAAATTCTCAATGAAAATTTAAGAATTTTTTCAGTTATGATTTTCCAAATTATTGATATTATTAGTATCTATTTTAATAAAATCTTCTGGTTTTGCCGGAAGATGTATATTTAAATGATTTAATTCATCAATTGTTTTTTCAATCTGCTGAAAAGGTAGTTTAAATTTCATACCATAACCTCATTTAAGCTAATTTTTCAGACTTATTATACAACCCAGATTTTTTTATGATTTTTTTTATTATAAACGAAAAAAATAAAAATAGCAACCTGTTTTTGATTACAATAATAAAACATGTGACCGCAAACAAGTTTGCTAGTGACCACTCAGCAAAGCTTCGTTAGTGACCAAACCCTAATGGGTTTTAGTGACGAAAGAAACACGCTAAAATCAATATAAGAGCAAAAATTTCATTAGATTTAGTTTTAAACCTGTTTTTATCATCACTAGGACTTTAGTCCGGTCACTAGCCATGTAATGGCGGTCACTAAGAATTTGGAAAATTCTGGTCACAATTTTTAATATAGTGTATAATAGATTTAATTTTAAAATCGGGAGGTAAAATGTCTTATAATCAGAGAAAATCTCAACTGAAAGAAAAAGCAGATTTCATTTTAGAAAGAGCAAAAAAGTATGCTCCCTGTGTTTTTATAACACTAACTGACGGTGCTAATGCCTTAACCAGATTTGGTGAAAATGAAATTACTCAGAATGTTTCTACCCAGCTTTTTTCAGCAGATATAATGCTTGCCTGTGACAACAAATCAACCAAGTTGCAGATTGATTCAATGGATGAAAAAAAACTTGATAAAATGTTGAAATCAGCAGTTGAAATATTAAAATATCAGAAAGAAGATGAGTTTTTTCCAGAATTCCCAGAAAAAATAGATTTTGAAGAAAAAAGTGATTTTGATGACAAAACAGCTTTCATGACACCAGATGAACGAGCAGGTTACGCTATTAATGCTATAAATAAAGCTCAGCAAAATAATCTTGACTGTTCAGGAATTGTGAAAAACGGATACAACACAGCTGCGATAGCTTCTTCAAATGGATTATTTGCATACGCTGAAAATACTTATGCTGAAATATCAGTTACTGTGATGGATGATAAAGGTTTTTCAGGATGGGCAGAAGCTTCAGCGGGAGCGGCTTCCAAAATTGATTTTGACAATATTGCAAATACAGCTGTTTCAAAAGCATTACTTTCTAAAAATCCGCAGGATATTGAACCAGGTGAATATGATGTGATTTTAGAACCAGCTGCCTGTGCGGATTTTTTAATGTTTCTTTCATATATGGGTTTTTCAACAGAAGGATATTATGAAGGTGAAAATCCTTTTAAAAACAAAATTGGTCAAAAAGTGCTCAGTGAAAAAATTACAATTGTTGACAATGCTTATAATGAGCTTTACCCAGGGCTACCTTTTGACTTTGAAGGCAACAGAAGAGAGAAACTTACTCCAATTGAAAATGGTGTTTTTAAAGAGCTTCCGATTGACTATAAATGGGGTAAAAAATTAAATAAAAAATCAACAGGTCATGGATTGCCATATCCAAATTCTCATGGTCCATTCTGTTTAAATCTTCAGATTATTCCTGGAACAAGAAAACTTGAAGATATAATAAGAGAAAGTGATAATGCTTTACTGGTAACACATTTTCATTATACAAATATTATTAATCCAAATGATCTTACAATTACCGGAATGACAAGAGATGGTCTTTACATGATTAAAGATGGAAAAGTAAGCCATCCTGTAAAAAATATGAGATTTACTGAAAGTATTATCAAAGCTTTAAATAATGTTGATGAAGTTTCATCAGAGCAGGTTTTTCATGCGGGATTTTTTGGTGGTGGCTCAATTTTGACTGGTATGAAAATTAAAAATTTTAAATTTACCAGCAAAACAGATTATTAATTGAGGGAGGACTGATGAAAAAATTTACAGATATTGCTATAGATACATGTAAAAAAAATGGCGCAAGCTATGCTGATATAAGAATTGTCGATATGAATGATGAAAAATTAACTGTTACAAACGGGCAGTTATCTGATATAACAAATGCAAATTCTCTTGGATTTGGAATAAGAGTTATTGTAAATGGCGCGTGGGGATTTGCAGCTTCAGCCGAGCTTTCTGAATCAAAAATTATTGAAACTGCTAAACTTGCCATTGAAATTGGAAAAGCTTCTTCAGGAAAAATAAATGAAAAAGTAAAACTGACAGAAGAACCAGTTTATGTTGACAGATGGAATTCACCTTTTATGATTGATCCTTTCAAGGTTGATATAAATGAAAAAATTTCATATCTGATGGCATGTGATGATATTTTGAGAAAAGATGAAAAAATTATAAAAGCTGAAAGTTATATGTGGTTTTCAAAAGAACATCAGTGGTTTGCTTCAACAGAAGGCAGTTTTATTGAACAGGAAATATTAAGAAGTGGTGGCGGAATAAGAGCTCTTGCGACAAACGGTAAAGAAACTCAGAGAAGGTCATACCCTGCTTCTTTCGGGCAGTATGTTCAGGGTGGATATGAAGTAATTTTAGGTCTTAAAATGCTTGAAAATGCTGAAAAAACCAGAAAAGAAGCAATTGAGCTTCTTGATGCTCCAGTCTGCCCTTCAGGTAAAAAAGATTTAATAATTATTGGTGAACAGCTTGCTTTACAGATTCATGAATCAGTAGGACACGCAACAGAACTTGATAGAGTATTAGGTTATGAAGCAAATTATGCTGGTCGTTCATTTGTAACACTTGAAAAAAAAGGTAATTTCAAATATGGCTCTGAATTAATGAATATTGTGGCTGATTCAACCTGTCCGACAGGTCTTGCAACATTTGGATATGATGATGATGGTGTGAGAGCGAAAAGATTTGATGTAATAAAAGATGGAATTTTCCAGGCATATCTGGGTAATCGTGAGTTTGCTCATAAAGCTGGTGAAAATTTTTCGCGCGGATGTAACAGAGCTCAGGGTTGGTCGAATATCCCGATAGTAAGAATGCCAAATCTGTCACTTAAACCTGGTAATTCAACACTTGAAGAAGTAATTGCTGACACTAAAGATGGATTGATGGTTTCTACTGTTAAATCCTGGAGTATTGACCAGTACAGATATAATTTTCAGTTTGGAATGGAAATTGGCTGGGTAATTAAAGATGGGAAAATTTCTCATACAATAAAAAATCCTACTTATCAGGGAATAACACCAGAATTCTGGGGTTCACTTGATGCTGTTTGTAATGAGGATTACTGGGAATTCTGCGGTGTTCCTAACTGTGGAAAAGGTCAACCCGGGCAGAGGGCTGAAATAAGTCATGGTTGCGCTCCTTCACGGTTCAGACAGGTAGAAGTCGGGATTAGATAAAGAGATGGAATGAATAAGGTTATTCAGATTGACACAGGGACTGTCTGTAATCTGGATTGTATATTCTGTTACAGAAAAAACTGTGAAAAAAATAAAAATACAGTTACAAAATTTGAAGATATAAAAGCGGTTTTCTCAAGAAAATCGCTTTTTTCTTCAATTGTTTTATTTGGCAATGGTGAGTTTTTTGCAAATCCAGAGTGGAAAAAAATTTTT
>JBAZDD010000246.1:0-3753 GCA_041654635.1 Candidatus Muiribacteriota bacterium | reverse complement strand
TAAAAACAGAGAAAATTAAAAATCTGGAAACATAAGTACCTGTGTGATAGAATATTTCAAGGTGAATTTATGAAAAAAATTCTTTTCACAATATTATTTTGTTTAATATATTCAATTGTATTTGCAAAGGGTTTTATAAAACTTGCAACCACTACCTCTATTGAAAATACTGGTATTATCTATGCTCTAAATGATGAATTTACAAAAAAAACCGGAATAAGAGTGCAGACAATCCCTCTGGGAACAGGAAAAGCTCTGAAACTGGCCGAAAATGGGGATGTTGACGTTGTATTTGTTCATTCTGAAAAAGATGAGTTGAATTTTGTTGATAATGGATATGGCATTAACAGAAAAACCGTCATGTATAATTACTTTATTCTCACTGGTCCTGAATCAGACCCGGCAGGTATTAAAAACATGCCTCCAGTAGAAGCATTCACAAAAATATATTCAACAAAAAGCCCATTTTATTCAAGAGGTGACGAATCTGGAACGCATGTCAGAGAAAAAGAAATTTGGAAAAAAACAGGAATTTCTGATTTTCATTACAATAATTATTTTGAAACTGGTCAGGGTATGGGTGCAACCCTTCAGATAGCTGATTATAAAAATGGTTACTGTCTTTCAGATAAAGGAACTTATCTTGCATTTCAGAAACAATTGAAAGATTCTATTATAATGGCAGAATGTGCTGATGTTTTTTTAAATAAATACAGTGTAATCGGTGTCAATCCATTTAAACATCAACATGTAAAACTTACCTATGTTTCAAAATACATTAATTTTCTTGTTTCAGAAAAGGCTAAAGAAATAATTAAAAATTACAAAAAATATGGAGAACAGCTTTTTTATATATATTAAATATGGATTTTTTTTCAGAAGGAATTTTAGAGGGAATAAAATTAATAATTTCAGGTGATAAAAGCCTTTATTCAATATGTTTTTTCACACTGTATATTTCGATTATTTCAGTTATTGCCGCAACAATAATTTCACTTCCCATTTCATATTTAATAAGCTCACATAAATTCAGAGGGAAAAAGCTTGTAATCCTGATAACAAACTCTTTAATGTCTATTCCAACAGTACTTATTGGGCTTATAGGTTATGGACTGTTATCACACAGAGGGATTTTTGGAAAATATAATCTTTTATTCACTCCCTATGCAATAATTTTTGGTCAAACTCTGCTTGCACTTCCGCTGATAACATCACTTTTCATTTCTGTATTTAAATCTTCAGATGAAAGAATAAGAAAAACTGCCATAACACTCGGGGCAAGTCAGACAAGAAGTTTTTTAATTCTGATAAACGAAGAAAAAATTGTGCTTTTTTCAACAATAATGGCTGGATTTGCAAGAGTATTTTCTGAAGTTGGAATCGCCATGATGCTTGGGGGGAATATTCGAGGATACACAAGAACTATAACCACAACCATAGCACTTGAAACCGGGAAAGGTGATTTTGCTCAGGGGGTTGCTTTAGGATTAATTCTGCTTTTCATATCTTTTACAATAAATTTATTTTTAAACATTATTTCGAGGAAAAAAAGTGAGTGAACTGATTAAAATAGAAAATTATAAAAGAAATCTTTCAAAAATATTTGAATTAAATATTGAAAATTTTCAATTAAATACTGGTGAAATATTAGCTGTAACAGGACCAAACGGTTCTGGAAAAACAACTTTTCTGCATGTATTAAGCCTGCTTGAATTTGATGTGACAGAAGGAACTATTACTTTTAAAAACAATATTGTAAATAAGAAAAATTTTCGTCAGTATAGAAAAAAAATAACTTTTGTAAGCACTCATCCATACATTTTTTCAGGAAGTATTCAAAAAAATATTCAGCTTGGACTTGTAAATCATAATTATTCTAAAGCAGAAATAGTTGAACTTGGGGATGAAATTCTCGGAAAAATCGGATTGCTTCACCGAAAAAAAGAAAATGCTTCAAATCTTTCTTCTGGATTAAAACAACGGCTTGCAGTAGCACGGGCTTTAGTTTTTAAACCAGAAGTAGTGCTTCTTGACGAACCATTTGCCAATACTGATGAAGAAACAAAAAAGATTTTAATAAATCTTATACAGATTTATAACAGAAATCATAACACCAGTTTCATTTTTTCAACCCATGATCACGATATCACAGATAAACTGACAAATAAAATCAGAACAATAATCAACGGAAAATACTACCCGATTTTAATAGAATATTAAAGGTTTTTAATCTTTAACATATCTGACATTGATATAAGTTATATTATGTTATATAATAATAAAATAAATAATTATAATTAAACTGGAATATTTAATGGATAGACTAAAATTTTCATTCCCAGCTCAATTACCATTATTAAATGGTGTAATTCATGATTTGTTTTTCTGGGATAACTCGATTAAAATTTTTAAAAATTCTCTTCTCATACGATGTTTCCATGAAGATTTGTCAAAACAGAAAGTTATAAAAACTAATATTTTAAGGGATGTTATTACTTGCCCTGTTTATAAAATATGGATTGTTATAAAAAACATAGAAGCAATTAAATATCTGAATATTGAAGAACTGAATTGTATAAATTATATGAGCTATAAAAACAATGAACTTTTTATTAATATAGGAACATCAAAAAACATATTGCTGATTACAAAAAATTTTGAGATTGAAGTGAGAAAAAAACATATAAAATATGATTAAATTATTTGAAAATAAATTATTAATATTTTTATTCTTGTTGCCATTCCTCATATATTTATTAATGATTTTTTCTGTTGTAAATAAATTTTACTTTGAAGAAAAAAATTTTGAAGTTTACTATGGTTTTTTTATAATTTTATTAATTGGAAGACTTTTTTTAACTTTAAACTTTTTACTTGAAGTGATTAAACAAATTAAAATAATCAAAGTTGGTGAAATTATTATTTATGATTTTATACTTTTATACATTTTTTACTTTTTAGAATTATTTACTATTTTAGGAGTTACTGCAGGACTTTTAATTATTTATTACTTTATTTCATGTTATTTATTCTCAGATGAAGTATCCGAATTAGAAAACTTTAATTTATTAAAAAATCATGGATATCTGTTAAGCTTAATATTAATAACAATTTCCATTATGCTAATAATAGTTTTTATACATAACCATATGGTCGATGATATTTTTCTTATAAAAATGTTATTTTTCAGTTTTCTGTTTATTAAATTTAACAATAATTTTCATTATAGTCTTGAAAATTCATTCTATTATAAATCCAGCTTTTATGTTTATATGATGTTTTTATTATTGTTTATTGGATTGCCTCTTTATTCGCTATCAATAATAATTAAAAATCAAAATTTTATGATTACATCAATTATAACGTATTTATGTATTGTTTTTATTTATTTAACAAAATTATATTTTAAAGGTGAAATGAAAAAGAAAAAACAAATATTAATTGAAAATTATCATATTTGTCCTGAATATAATGACAATATAGAAATAAAAGAACCCCCAAGAATTGTAGATGAATCTGTTTTAAAAGAAATTTTATTAAAACATCTGTATAATGTTATAAATTTAAAAATTAGCCTGGATGATTTATATTTATATGAGCATGCATTTTCAGAACACATTTTTTTTAAACCTGTTTTTAAAAATATTGTTACAGTAACACAAAATTATTTAAATTTGTTTTTATATGAAGGATATAATGATGATTTTGTAAAAAACGATATAAGCTATTCCATGTTATTTTTTGATTTTTATT
>JBAZDD010000245.1:0-3757 GCA_041654635.1 Candidatus Muiribacteriota bacterium | reverse complement strand
GTTGAATTTGTTTAATCAGAAAAAATACAATGAAACAATAGCTAAAAGTGATATTACTCTTAATAAAATCTATAATCCCAGACTGCATTTTCTGAAAATACTAAGTTTAATTGAATTGAAAAAATTTAATCAGGCTGAAAACGATGTGAAGTTTTTAAATTCTATTTTAAAAGATGATATTTACGTTCAGATTATTTATTCAGATATTCTTGTATCTTTGAAACATTCACAGCAGGCACTTGATATTCTGCGAAAAGTTACTGAAAATTTTGGCTTAATTGGGAATTCAGTTTTACATAATTTAAATATTATAGAAATTAAAAAAGAAGATGTTTTTTATAGAGTGGGTGAAGTTTACATAATGCTTGATAATAAGAATCAGGCTGAAAACTATTTTAAACAGGCAATTGCAGTTTCCCCATATTCAGAAACAGCGACAAAAGCACGTAACAGAATAAACAGCATTTTACAGTAATTTATATATAGAAAAGTTAGAATTCAGGAGGATAAATGATTATTGAAAGAAAATTAAATACAATGATTTCTGCAGTTTTATTAATTATAGCTTTATTGTCGCAGCATGTTTATGCTCAACAGAAAAATATTTATACACTTGATGAACTTATAAAAACAGGATTAGAAAATAATTATGATATAAGAAAAGCTGAAGCTGAACTTGCAAAAGCAGACGCTTTAATGGAGCAGGCTCGTTCAGGATACATACCTGATTTTTCAATTAAAAGAATCGATACAAAATTTGATAATTTTGGAGCAACTGGCTCAGAAAAGGGTTATTCAAACTCTGTTGAAATGGTAACCCCAATATATATGGGTGGGAAAATTGGACTTGGATTGAAAACTGCTCGTGCTATGCATAAAATGGCGAGAACTAATTTAATTAACACAAAAGAAAAAGCAGTTTTTCAGATTGCTTCAGCTTATTTTAATCTTCTAAAAGCTGAAGATGGTATTGCTGTAATAAAAGAGTCTGTTGAACAGGTTGAAAGTCATAAAAAAATTGCTCAGGCTGCTGTTAATGCAGGTAAAGGTCTTGAAAATGATGTTTTGAGAACTGAAGTTTCACTTGGCTCTTTAAAACAGATACTTATTTCAGCCCAATCAGGATATTTAAAATCAAAACTTGCTCTTGAAAATGCTTTAGGCACAAAATTAAACAATGATTTTAAACTCAGCAGAATTACTCCACCTGAAAACAAATTCATTTTACCTGAAAATCCTGTTGAAAATGCTGTTGAAAAAAGAAACGACTTGAGGGCACTCAGAGAATATATAAGAATTTCAGAACTTGCTGTTGGTATTGCCAAAGGTGATAATCTACCTCAAATTGCTGTGGCAGGTTCAAGAACTGAAGGGGATAAAATTACTCCTGTAAAAGATAATTGGAGTGTTTCAGTTGTAACTGAATGGAAACTTTTTGATGGTGGACTTGTAAGTGGTCAGGTTAATGAAAAAAGAGCTGAGCTTGATGCTGTAAAAATTCAGTATGAACAGCTTATTTCTGGCATAAGAATAGAGCTTTTAAGCGGTAAATATGATATGGAAGCTGCTTTTGAAAAAATAAAAGTTGCAGAAATTGCTGTAAAACAGGCACAGGAAAGTTTGAGAATAACCAAAGCTCAGTATGAAAATGGAATGATTACCTCGGTAACAGTGTTAGATGATGAGGTTTTATTATCTAAGATGAAAAATGATTATTATGAAGCAGTTTATGATTATCATACAGCGGTTTTCAGAATAAAACTGGCTCTTGGACAAATTCTGGAGGATTAATGAAAAAAGAGATAAGTGTTAAGCAACTTATTTTAAATGCTGCAGAAGAAGTGACAATGGAGCATGGTGCTTCAAATATGACTCTTAATGCTGTTGCAAAAAAAGCTGGAATAAGTAAAGGTGGACTTCTTTATCATTTCCCAAGTAAGGATGAACTTATTAAAGGAATGATTTCACATATGATTGAAGACCAATTTGAAATAATGAAAAACATTTCTGAAAAACTCCCTGAAACTCCTTCAAATAAAATAAAATCTCATGTTCTTCTGTGGTGCCATGAACCTGAAAAAAGAAAACATTTTCATGCAGTAATTATTGCTATTTTATCCTATAATCCTGAAATTATTGGACCTTTTAAAGAAATTCACAGTAACTTGATGAAGGAATTCAGCAAAGGAATGGATCCGGTCATGATAAAAATTATTTCCCTGGCTTCTATGGGTTTAATGTTGTCAGATGTTTTTAATGCTAGATTGTTTACAGATAAAGAGCAGAAAGAAATTACAGATAAACTGCTTGAACTTGCAGATAAAGCCATAATTAAAGGGGAGGAATAATTGTAGTATGAAGAAAAATTATATTTCAGCAATAATTTTTTCAGGTTTAATTCTATTTTCAACTGGTTGTCAAAATGAAAAAAAGGAAATTGAAGTTAAGCCTGTCACTGTAAAAGTAGAGAATGTGGAAGTCAAAAATTTTGTTAATTCGATTAATATTCCTGTAACAGTTTTTTCAAAAGAAACAGTGAATGTTTCAGCTAAAAATCCAGGGATAATAGAAAAAATTCATGTTGAAGAAGGCTCGCATGTTAAAGCTTCAGAAACTCTTCTTTTTGAAAGTGAAAATTATAAACTTCAGCAGGCTGTAAATATTGCAATACAGAATGTTGAACTGGCTGAAATATCTCTTGATGAGAAAAAAATTACTCTTGAAAGACTGAAAGCAGAATATGAAAATGCCTTGATAGAAAAAACAAGACATGAATCATTGTTTAAACAGAAAGCAGTCAGTCAGAGTATTCTTGATGATAAAATACTTGGTTTTCAGAAAGCTGATTCTGCTTATAAACTCGGACAGGTTCTTCTTGAACTATCACAACAGCAGTATGCACAGGCTCAGACTAATCTGAATATTACTCAGAAAACCTATGAAGATTCAACGATTTTTGCTCCGATAAGTGGAATTGTTACAAAAAAATATATCGATGCTGGTGAAATGGGAAGCCCGGGAATGCCTGTGATTTCAATAGTCAATGTTAATAATCTTGAACTTAAAGGAAATCTTCCTGCAATATATTATGAAAAAGTAACTCCGGGAGAAACTCAGGTAGTTGTAGAATATGGTAATAATGAATTTTTTGAATCAAAAGTAAGTTATAAAAGTTTTGTAATAGACCCAATGCTAAGAACGTTTGAAATAAAATCAGATATTTCAGAAATCAGCTCAAAAATTGTCCCAGGACAACTTTTAAAATTAAGTGTAATATTTGAAAAATTTGAAAGTCTGGCAGTCCCTGCTGAAAGTATTTTAATAAGAAATAATAAAAATGTTATTTTTGTAACATCAGGAAAAAAAGCAAAGCTTGTAGAAGTTGAAAAAGGTCTTACCTACAGAAATTATACCCAATTAAAAAATTTAAAATTGTCTCAGAATGAAAAAGTAATTACAGAAGGACAGTTTCTTTTAAATGAAGGAAGCAGTATTTCAATTCTTGCAGAGGGGAGGTAGAGTATGTTTTTATCAGATGGCTCATTAAAACGCCCTGTTGCCATGCTCTGTCTTATAATAGCTTTAACATTGCTTGGATTGAATTCTTATAGAAAAATCGGACTTGAATTAATGCCGAAAACAGATGTTCCCTATATTACAGTTACAACAATTTATCCTGGCGCATCATCTACTGATATTGAAACAGATGTTGCCAAAAAAATTGAAGATGAAGTAATGACTATTGAGGGGTTAAAGC
>JBAZDD010000244.1:0-3795 GCA_041654635.1 Candidatus Muiribacteriota bacterium | reverse complement strand
TCTCAATGAAGATTAAAGAAAATCCTGTTCTGGTCGGGGTTTGTGCCGTCAAATTTTCTTTTATTGAAAATTGGAAGGCCAGACCCCTAAAGGATTTTCAGTTAAATTGAGAACTGTGAATAAAGAAGGTGCATGATGAAAAAATTTAATTTACTTGTTTTTATTTTTATAGTCTTATCAATTTCTGTTTCTGGATTAAACGAAAAAGAATGGACTATTATGATTTTTATGAATGGTGATAATGACCTTGAAGCTTATGGAACATACGATATTAATGAGATGGAAATGGTTGGTTCAAATGAGAATGTAAATTTTGTTGTTCAATTTGATCGTTCAAAAGAACATTCTGTGTGTGATGGTAACTGGAATGGTGCAAGAAGATACTATATTGAAAAAGATGATGAAACAAACATGTTTGGAAAAATAAATTCCACTTTACTTGAAGACATGGGTGAAATCGACATGGGTGACTGGAATGAATCTGTTAATTTCTTTAAATTTGGTATTGAAAATTATCCTGCAAAAAAATATGGCTTTATATTCTGGAATCATGGCTCAGGATGGCTTAAAAATACCCAGCTTCCGGCTGTAAGAGGAATTTCTTATGATGAAGGCTCAGGCAATCATATTAATTCACCTGATTTAAAAAAAGCTGTTGATACAATGGCTGGTTTAATTGGAAAAAAAATAGACCTTGTTGCGTTTGATGCCTGTCTTATGGCAATGGTTGAAATTGGTGCGCAGATGGAAGATTCAGTCAAATATATGGCTACATCTGAAGATTCAGTGCCTGGTGGTGGTTTTGAATATAAAATTTTATTTAACAATATATTAAAAAATTATGACAAAGGTGATGAAAAAATGGCACTGACTTTTGGTGAATCTTTCAAAGAATATTACAAAGGTAAAACTACATGGATGTATCTGACTTCTGTAACATATTCAGTAGCTTCTCTTGAGAATATGAATATTATTCTTGAAAATATAGACAGACTGGCAAAAAATATTATTGAACATAATGATTTTGATTATTTTGAAAAAATTGAAAAAGAAGTTCAGAGATATGATGGAAAACTTTATGTTGATTTGGTTCATCTTGCAGAACTTGTATTAGACTATTCTAAGAATACTTCTGTTAAAATTGCTGCCCAGTCATTAATTTCAGTTTTAAATGAAAATATTATTTTCAACTGGTGGCAGAATGATAAATTAAGAAATTCCAACGGTTTATCGATTTATTTTCCGCTTAAAGGAAAATATCACGAGCATTATATTGATACTGAACTTGCTAAAAAAACAAGATGGGATGAGCTTTTAAGAAAAATTAATAATTAAAAATCAGGAGTTTTTATGGATTTGAAAATAAAATATATTGATGAAACAATTACTTATGATGGCTCTCAGTTATGTGCTCATTTTGCCTATAAAAATTATGGTATTCTGGGGGATTCACTTGTGTGTTTTGAAGGTCCCTGTAACATACCTCAGGAAAATATGGCAGATTTAGAAGATGTAATTGAGGGGGAAGAAATTTATTCTGATTCAATGCTTCATTTTATCGGTGAATTCTTTTTTTCTTCATTACAGGAAGTTGTTTTATATCAACGTATTTTTGCCTCAATCATTAAAGATGTAATTTTGAAAAAAACAACTAAAAATTTACTTAGAGATGGTGATGATTTATTTCTTCGAGAAAAAAAATTATCAATTTCTATTGCTACTGTTACCGGGGTTTCAACTGTTTTTCATTTTGCCATGAATACTGATTCTAAAAATACTCCTGTTGATACAATTTCTCTTGGTGAACTCGGTATTGAGGATATTCATGAGTTTGCAAATATTATTCTTGAAAAAATGCAGGAAGAAGTAACCAAAGCCCGCCTTGCAGTATGTAAAGTAAGAGTTAAGTAATTAAAAACCTTAAGAGCAGTGAGCCGGGGTCTGCGCAGTAAAATTTTGCTGTAAGCAAAATTGGACGGCCTGACCCCTAGTGAGATGATAAAGAAACAGTGAGTAAGTGAGTAAGAAAAATCAAAAACATTGCTTTCAAGTTTTTAATTACTTGTCGAAGACAATTACTTGTTTCAGAAGAAAAAATAACTTGATTATGTTTACATAATTAATTACTTTTTGCTATGCAAAAATTACATTTTTATTTCTCGTTTCCAAATACTTGACAAATTTAGTAGAATTTGTAAAATGTTCCCGTGAATTATATTGAAATTATAAAAAATTTTTTAATCGAAATATGGCACATTCTTGGTGAAATGTCATTTTCTTTAATAATTGGTTTTATTATTGCAGGTATTTTATCAGAAGTTATTAAAGCTGATTTTATTAAAAAAAATCTTGGTAAAAGCACTTACTGGAATATTTTTAAAGCTTCACTTTTTGGAATTCCTCTTCCTGTTTGCTCATGTGGAATAATCCCTCTTGCTTCAACTTTAAAAAAAAGTGGTGCTTCAAATTCTTCAACTGTATCTTTTATGATTTCTACCCCTCAGACAGGGGTAGACAGTATTGCTGTAACTTATTCTCTGCTTGGACCAATTTATGCAGTTTATAGACCAGTAATGGCTTTTTTTTCAGGAATATTTGGTGGGTTGCTTGTTCATTTTTTTGATAAAGAAGATGACAAAATTGAAATAGTTGAAGAATGTAAATCCTGTTGTGGTGATGGACACAATCACGCTCATGAACATAAAGAATCAAGTAATCAGAATATTATTATAAAAGTATTAAAATATGCTTTTATAACTTTGCCGGAAGATATTGCAGGGGCTTTAATAATTGGTCTTTCACTATCGGCTGTGATTACTTTGGTTATCCCAGAAGAATTTTTTCTATCTTTATCTGGTTATAATAATTATTATGCAATGATTTTATGTCTTGTCGCTGGAATACCAATATACGTATGTTCGACTTCATCTATTCCTATTGCAGCTTCACTTATTCTTAAAGGAATATCACCAGGTGCTGCTTTAGTTTTTTTGATGGCAGGTCCTGCAACTAGTATTGCAACAATAGCCACGATTTTTAAAGTCATGGGGAAAAAGATTTTTGCTTTTTATTTAATTTCAATTGCTTTGACAGCTTTGATTTCAGGTGTTCTGATGGATTTGATGTTTCAGCGAATTTTTGTTGATGGTGTGGAATTAAATATACATGGTGATGATAACTGGTTAAAATTCATATCTGCTGTAATAATGGTTGTTATGCTGATTTATCCTTTTTTTAAAAAACTTATTGACAAGCAGAATAAAGTACACTAAAATGGTAGTATATGAAAAATATTAAACTTTTTATAATTTTTATTGTTGTGCTGGCTTCAATTACTTCATTTTCTCTTGTTGAAGAATTCTGGGTTGAACCTGGGGATAGTTTTCAGATTGAAATTAATCCTGAAAGAGTGGTTTCTTCGATTTTTGTTAAATGGGATGATTACAATGGTAAGGCTTTTGGAACTCTTGTAACTTCGACAAATAAATTTTCTCCGGTTGATATTAAACCTGTTAATTCTTCTTATTCATGGGATATAAACGAAAAAATTGAAAATGCTTTTATTGAAATAAACGGTGATAAAGTTCATGTTCTTTCTTATGGTGTAATTTATGAAGATATGACTGAGCTTGAAAAAAATCTGCTTAAATATGATTTTTCTCTAAGAAGTTATGATGATTATAACAAAGTTTTTAATTTAAGTGATGTTTTGGGTAAAAAACCTGTAATGTTGCAGTTTTTTCAGGTTAACTGTCAGAGTTGTCGCGAAAAAATGCCTGATATTGACAGATTTGC
>JBAZDD010000243.1:0-3838 GCA_041654635.1 Candidatus Muiribacteriota bacterium | reverse complement strand
TTTCTGAATTCTGTCCTCATATCCCATGTCACGCCTCCATAGGTAAGCGTCCTTAATTTCATAGCTATTTCTGCATAGTTTAATCCAAGCTGGGATATTTTTTCTTCATCAATTTTCAGTTTATATGCTGGAATGTTATCTCGAATATTTTTTGAAACATCAAATAATCCGGGTATTTCACTTAATTTTTCAACATAAGTATCTGCTATTTGATTTAGTAATTCCCAGTCATTTCCAGAAAGTTTAATTTCAACTGGGGCGCCAGCCGAACCCCACCATGGAGCAGGTTGGACAAACTGAATATGTGCTATTCCTGCAACCTGAGAAAGTATGGTTTTTCTCAATCCTGTTATAAGGTCTTTTTTTACATCCCCACTGTCAATTGCAGTTTTTTTTCTATCAAGTCTTGAAATAAGTTTTAATGCTATTCCAATTTTATTCACAGGTGGTGAGGTTTGCTCATCCCCGCCTATTGTGGTCACAACGTATTCTACTTCACTGTTTTCAAGTATGATTTTTTCAACCTGTGAAGCTACTTTTTTAGTAAATTCAAGTGTGCTTCCCACAGGGGTCTCAATATCAATAAAATAACTGTTCTGATCTGTTCTTGGCATAAATTCAATACCAATCAGCGGAACAAGTCCAAAAGACATCAAAAATATTATAAAAACAGAAATCAGCACTTTTTTACTGTTATTCAGAGCGGTTTCAAGCGATTTTCTGTATTGGATTTTTGTTTTTTCAAGCAGGTCAATAACTTTTGAAATTATAAAAGAAAAAACTGGGATATTTGTAACTTTTTCAGGTTTTTTTGTGACTATTCTTGGTGTAATAGTTGAGGTAAAAAACAATGCAACCGGCAGAGCCACGGTCTGGGCAAATATTGCGGTAAAAGCCATAGTTTTCATTAATTCACCAATATATCCTGTCATCATGGCAAGCGGGATGAAAACTACAACATTTGTAAGAGTTGAGGCAAATAGTGGTGCTGCAAGTTCTGATACACCCACCGAAGCTGCTTCCAGCCGATCTTTTCCTTTTGACAGATGACGGATTATATTTTCAAGCACAATTATTGAATTATCAAAATTTACCCCGATTGAAATTGTCAAAGCATAAAGAGAAACCATATTTATACTCATTTTCCCTGCATACATTATAAAAAATGCTGATATAACAGAAACTGGAACAGAAATGAAAATTATAAATGCTGGTTTAAAGCTTCCAATAAGAAAAAGCACTACAAAAAATGCAAGCAGAAATCCCTGCCATGCTGTGTCTGTAATTCCGCTTATTGACTTATTTATAAATTCTGAATCATCTCGGGCAATTATCAGCTCCATACCCTGAGGAAGCTCTTTTTTTATTTTTTCCACTTCTTCCCTTACTGCTTTTGCTATTTCAACTGTGTTTGTTCCAGTCTGTTTTTTCAAATCCATAATTACAGCTGGACGAGCATTGAGCGATGCATATCCTCTTTCCTCTTTATAGGAATCAGTAATTTCAGCAATTTCTTCTAAATTCACGGGTCTGTTCCCGAGTGTTTTAACCACTGTTTTTTTAATTTTATCTATATTTTCAAACTGACCGAAAGATTTCACCAGATATTCTGAATTCTCACCGACTGCCGAAATGTTTCCAGCCGGGATATTCATATTTTTACTTTTTAAAACACTGATAACTTCCATTACATCAACACTGTAAAAAGCCATTTTGTGTTTATCAAGATTTATATTTATCTGCCTTATCTGACCACCACTTACATTAACTGCTGCAACATTGTTTACTCTTTCAAGTCTTGTTTTAACATTGTTTTCTGCAAATTCTCTTAAATCCCTTGGATTGAAACTTTCTCCATTAAGCGCCAGTGTTATTATTGGTCTTGTTGCAGGATCCATTTTTACAATCAGAGGCTCTTCAATTGATGCTGGAAGGTCTGAACGAACTTCATTTATTTTTCTTGCAACTTCAATAGCTGCAATATCTATGTCTTTTTTTCCATAATTAAACTCTACAAGTATATTTGTAACACTGTCAGATGACCAGGATGTTATCTGTTTTAACTCTCCCATGTCACTAAAAGCTTTTTCAAGTTTTTTTGTAATTAAATCTTCCATATCCTGAGGACTTGTGCCAGGATTAATTACTGTAACCGATATTATTGGAAGATTTACAACAGGAAGCAAGTCAACTTTAAGATTATATATTCCAAACAATCCTGCACCGAGCACTGCAAGAAATATCATAGATACAAGAACTGGTCTTGCTACAAAAAATTTAAATAAATTCATATTTTAATACTCCTTTCACTTTTTATCTGAAACTCTAACGCTGCTTCCTTCTGATAGATTCTGTTTTCCTTCTGTAACAACAACATCTTCAGCATTCAATCCTGATATAATTTCAACAAAATTATTATCCATAATTCCAACTTCAACATTTATCAAATTAGCTTTTTCATTTTTGATTTTAAAAACTGAGTATTTTCCTCTATTTTCTATAAGACTTTCTTTTGAAACAAGCAGAGTATTTTCTTTTTTGTTTATATAAATATCACCTTTAACAAACATTCCAGGTTTCAAAAACAAATCAGCATTTTCAACATGAGAACCAACAACAAAAGCTCTCTGATTAATGTTGCCTGAGGGAACAATATAATCAATTAAAGAGGTTTTTATATGTTCATTATTAATAAACAAATCGACTTTATTTCCATGTTTTATTTTTGTTATATCTTTTTCACTTACAAGAAATTCTATTTTGACTCTGTTTAAATTTTCAAAAGATAGAATTGGCATTCCAGGATTTGTAATATTCCCTTCATCTGAATATTTTTCTGTAATAAATCCATCAAAAGGTGCTTTGAAGAAAGTATATTCCAAAAGAGACCGGGTTTCTTCAAGTAAAGCTTGCGCATTTTTTATACCTGCTTCAACAATTTTTTTCTGGGCAACAGCACCCTCCACTTTTGAATTAATAACTTCATAAGCAGTCCTTGTATCATCATACATTTTTGCATCAACAGAGCCTTTTTCATATAGAGTTTTTATTCTTTCATAATTTTTTAAAATATTATTTTTTTCAGCTGTTAATTCAATAATATTTGCCTGAACTTTTAACAAATTAGCCTTTCCCTCATCTATCATTGATTCTGCCTGAATGATTTTTGCCTGTATTTCTTTATCATCAATTTTTAAAACCATGGTTCCTTTATCTATTGCTGTACCTTTTTCAAAAGGAAACTCTGTTATTTTTGCCATTAATTTTGTTGATACATTGATTTTATTTTGTGCATAAATGTTTCCTAAAACTGTTATTTTTTCAGCAATATCACCATTAAAAACTTCTGCTGTTTTTACAGGCAGTTTTTCAGGCATTATCTGTTCATAATCTCTGCCATTACACCCTGTAAGTAAAATCATTACTAACACAACCGAAACCACAAGAATTATAATTTTTTTCATGTTTTTTTTCATTTAATCCTCCGAAGTTATTTATTATTCATTTATTTCAGTAGCCAGAATCATGTTTTCTCTGCAAATATTAAATTCATATATTGAATTAATCAGTCTGGTTTGACTTTTAACTATCATACTTTGAGCATCAATAACACTTACATAAGGGATTAATCCCTGTCTGTAACGATTTTGAATGATTTTATAATTTTCTTCTGCCTGACTGACTGATTTTGCAGCAACTTCAATTTTCTTTGAAGCTGTTTCTCTGTTTAAAAAAATTGTTTTAACTTCAAGTGATATAAAATTTTCCATATTATCTATCAGATTTTGTAAGGCTTTCTGGCTTGCTTTATATTGATTAATTTCAGCTTTATTTTTTC
>JBAZDD010000242.1:0-3878 GCA_041654635.1 Candidatus Muiribacteriota bacterium | reverse complement strand
CACCTATAATGACTTGTTGGATGAGGTGAATAATAAAAATGCAATTTCAAAAGCTCTGAGTAGAATGGTTGCTTCTGGAAAAATAAGAAGACTTTCGAAAGGAAGATTTTATAAATCGGAAAATTCACCTTTTGGTGAATTAAAACCTGGTGTCAAACAAATCGTGAAAGATCTTCTTGAAAAAGATGGAAAAACAATTGGATATTTAACTGGATATAGTATTTTTAATAAAATAGGATTAACTACACAAATTAGTAATAAGATTCAAATTGGTACAAATGACATTAAACCTAAACGAAAGAGGGAAAAGTATCAAATATTATTTGTAAAACAAAAAAATATTATATCAAAAGAAAATATTACTTTTTTACAATTTTTAGACTTAATAAGATTTATAAAAAAAATACCTAATACAACTTTAGAAAAATCTTTTGATATTTTATTAAACAAAATGAAAAAATTTTCAAGTGAAGAAATTGACAAGATAATAAATCTTTCTTTTAAGTATTCTCCATCAACTCGGGCTTTATTTGGTTTGATGTTGTTTGAAACTGGATTAAAAAATAAAACAAATAAATTAAAGAATTCTCTTAATCCAGTTTCTAATTATAAAATACCGGAAATAGCTAAAAAATTTAATATTGCCAAATATTGGAATATTATATGATTTTACATGAAAATAAGGAACTATATATCCAAGCAATCAAAGCAACATCAGATTTTATTGGAATTGAAGAATTTCTCATAGAAAAATATTATTGGGTACGTACCAATGGAGTCAAATCTTGTAGTTAATTCTATCTTTATTTTTGTTCTAATTTTTTGTTTATTAATGCGTTAAGGCTTATTCCCATTTCTTGAGAGATTTCTGCGAGTTTTTTGTGTAATTCCGGTTTAATTCGTATATTTAGATTTCCTGTATAAGATTTTTTAATTTTTTTTCCGGTTTCTTCGCAAATTTTAATATATTCTTCGGCAGATGTTTTAAATTCTTTTTTAAGTTCATTAACACTCTGCCCTTCAAATGTTATCATATCATTAATGCCTAAAATTTTGCCATAGAAGACATTATCTTCTTCAGCATAAAAAATTTCAGCTTTAAAATTTTTATATTTTAGTATATTTTTACTCATTTAAATGCCCCTCCTTTTTAAGTTCTTCGATAATAAGTTTTATTTGATATGTTTTTAAATGATTTTTTTGGTGTGGTTTATGTAACATAATTACATGTTTGCAATTGTTTATAAATGTAACTCTTGAACCAGAAGTTTTACCTTTATTATTTTCATAATATCAAAAATAGCTTAATAATGTTATAAGCTCATTATAAGTAAAATCTTTTGGATAAGTCAAAAACCTGTTTATAAGTTTATCTTTTTTACTCATAATTTAATTATAACAATTTTTGACTGTTATTGCAACTGAAAAATAGTTACAATAATTTTTGGGGGTCAAGTCTTGACATTATCAATTTTGACTGTTCTTTTCCAAGCTACCAAGCTACCAAGTTACCAAGCTACCGTTCTATTACAATTGGGTTATTTTATATCAAACACAATTTTTATTGCTTTGTCGATTTCATGAAGCTTTTCTGTTGAAACTGAACCTAATTTTTTAATTATTCTTTGTTTGTCAATAGTTCTAATTTGATCAAGCAGGATTTTTGAGGGAATTATAAAATCGTTATTTATTAATACTTGGAAAGGGAATATTTTATCAACATTAGATGTTAATGGTGCTACAATTACTCTGGCAGAAAATTTGTTCCCAATATTATTAGAAACAATTACCGCTGGTCTGGTTTTATTTATTTCTGAACCGATAGTAGGGTCAAGGCATACAATAACAATATCGCCTTTATTTAATGAAATAGTCATTCCCAGTCGCCTTTATCAATATTATCCCAATCTGATAATTCTGGGGAATATTTGTATTCTTTTTCTGCCATAATGTAACATTCTGCAAGATCTTTTTCTTTTTCTGATAACTCATTTAAAACAAGTTCAGAAATATATTTACTAATATTTCCTTTTCCGATATAGCTTAATAACAAATTATAAACGTTTTCAGGAAGTGTAATATTTAATCTTTTCATAATTATCTCCTTATAATAATTATACATAATGCGTATTGCGTATGTCAACCTTGAACTTTGGGGTCAAGTCTCAACACTCGAAATTACGATTCAATTTCAAACATTATTTATTAAATTTTCGTTATAATAATATAAATATTCATATGGAGGATTAAATTATGGATCATGTTGTTTATACGGATTTTAAAGCTAAAGAGCTTGATGATTTAATTTCTGGCAAAAAAACTGCTGTGCTAAGAGGTGCAGCAGGTAGAAAACTTCCTCATGGCAGAGTTAATGCAGGTGATATTTTATATTTTATTCAAAACAATGGGGAAGGATTAATCCAAGCAAAAGCGGAAGTCAAAGAAGTTTTTAATTCTGATAAAATGACAAAAGAAGAATCTGAAGATTTAATTCAGAAAAATATGGATATTCTTCAGTTGAAAAATACTCAGTTAAAAAGATGGTCAGGGAAGAGGTATCTGGTTATTATTAAAATAAAAAATGTTGTTAAAATACCAAGTTTTTCTATTGATAAATCTGATTTTTCTAATATGGATGACTGGCTTATTGTAGAAGATATAAAAAAAGTTAAAATTTCTTCTTAACAATGCATTTCCCCATTACAAGGACATCAATATCTGTTGAAAGATAACAGTTCAAAGCATGTTCTGGTGTGCATACAACAGGTTCGGTATTATCGTTAAAGGAAGTGTTTATGATTAATGGAAGTCCGGTTAATTTATAAAAATTCTGAATAAGTCTGAAATAAATCCCGTCATTTTCTGAAACTGTCTGATATCGACTGCTTCCATCAATATGAACAGCTGAAGGTATTTTTTCTTTTGTTCCAGCAAGAGCGTTTCCGGTTACAAGCATATACTGATTTTTATAGTCAGTGTCAAAAAAATCTTTAAGATGATTTTCCAATATACTTATTCCATAAGGTCTGAACCATTCACGATGTTTCACTTTCTGATTCAGATAATCTTTCATGTCAGGATTTGCAGCATTTGCGAGAATACTCCTTGCTCCGAGTGCTCTGGGACCAAATTCCATTTTACCCTGAAACCAGCCAACAATTTTATTTTCAGCAATATACTGACAAACAGTATCAAGCATTGATTTTTCATGTTCAAAGTAAATATAATCAATTTTTTTTTCTTCAAGCATTTTTTTTATGTATTCATCAGTAAATTCAGGACCAAGTTTAGCTGAATCCATCACAAATGAACGGGGGTTTTTCAAAACGGAATTATGTAAATAAAATGCTGCTCCAAGTGCCCCGCCTGCATCTCCGGCTGCTGGTTGAACAAATATATTTTCAATCGGTGTTTCTTTCAGTATTTTTGCATTAGTAACACAGTTTAAAAAAACTCCACCTGCTGCGCAGAGATTTTTCATATTATATTCTGTTGCAGCATTTGTAATTGTTTTAAGCAGTATGGTTTCAGTTAATTTCTGTAAAGAAGCTGCCATATCAAAATGTCTTTTTTCAATATAATTTAATCCTCTACATGGTTCACCGAATTTTTTTACAAATTTTGATGTAAACATTGTGTTTCCGCTGTCAAAATCAAAATAGGAAGTATCGATTTTAAAACTTCCGTCTTCGTGTATTTTAATAATTTTTGTAAGTTCTTCATAATATTCTGGCACACCGTAATCTGCCAGTGCCATTACTTTACCTTCGCCACCGTTTGCGTTAAATCCTGCATAAGTTGTAAGGGCAGAATAGAGCATTCCCAGTGAATTCGGATGAACAAGTTCTTTCTTTATGTCAATGTTAAGATTTTCGCCA
>JBAZDD010000241.1:0-3907 GCA_041654635.1 Candidatus Muiribacteriota bacterium | reverse complement strand
AGTCAAGTCTCGAATTTTTAAAATCCGTAAACAATAAGTTATAAACAAAAGCCCTCAAATACATAATGCACCGGTACGAGCCTAATAAGAGTTTTTTAAGATATTTTTAATTGATTATGACTTTTAAATCATTAAGCAAAAAAGGAATATCGGATTTAATTGTTTCCCAAAGAATTTTATAATCAATACCAAAATATTCATGAATTAATTTATTCCTCATAGCTATAATTTCTTTCCAATATATTTTTTTATATTTCACTCTGAATTCATGAGGAATTTTATTAGCGGCCTCTCCTAATATCTCAAGACTTCTGATTACAGCATTTAGTGTTTTTTTATCATTAATAAATTCTTCATATGTTTGATTTGATGTGAAAACTAAAATATCTTCACAGCTTTCAATCATATCTTCTAAATAATCCAAAAAAATTCGTTCAGACATAAATTACTTCAGATAAAATTTTTTTTCCAATATGTTTTTTTAAAGCCTCTTTTGTGGTCAAATCTACTTTAACTTTTAATAATCCAGATAAATAATTTTCTAATCTGATAAAAGAAAACATTCCAGGAGTTTTTTTAAATTCAATTAAAATATCTACATCACTATCTGAAGTTTGTTGATTATAAATATATGAGCCGAAAATTCCAATTTTTGATACATAAAAATTTTGTTCAAGTTCAGCTTTATGTTTTTTTATAATTTTTTGAATTGAATTTAAATTTTTCATAATATTATTATAACATATTCTTTTTATTGTTGTAAATGACAAATCTAATGTCGAATGTCTAGACTTGACCCCCAATGTTTTTATTAATTTTGCACTCTAAAAATTTGAAACAATAATAAAAAAATAGTAATATTTAATTATGCCTACAATTTTAAAAATTTTTGGATGGAGATTATTTTTTTATTCAAATGAAAATAATGAGCCAATCCATATCCATTGTAGAAAAGGTAATTCTGAATGTAAGTTTTGGATTAATATAGAATTTTTCGACATAACAGAAGATTATTCTTATAATTTGACTACTGCGGACAAAAGACAAATAAGAAAAATAATATTTAATCATTTTGAATATATAATTGAACAGTGGAATGAATTTACAAGGAGGAAATAATGGATAAAAAATATTACAATATTGAAAAAATTGAAATTAAAGGGCACTTCTTATATATAATAATTTCTGGACAAAAAAACAAAATTGATTTATCAAAAATATCAAAAAAAATAGCTAAAGCCTCTGAAAAAGAAATTTCCGAATTTGAAATATCTCCATCTGGATATGGAATACATTGGCCATTATTGGATGAAGATTTATCTATTGATGGACTATTAGGAATAAAAAATAACAAAAGAAAAACTGCATAAAATCACAAATTTCTAAAAAAAATATAAGTTATACAATATATAGGGGTCAAGTCTCGACATTCGACATTGCGTTATTTTAAAAAAGAGGAAAAATCTTTACTGCTTTCAGTTTTAAGCGTATTTTTGTTTTTTAAAATTATTTTTTTCTTAAATTAAAATACTTTTTCAAAAAACATTCACATAATCCTTTATTAGATTAAAAAATTAAAGAAATAAAAAACCTAATGTCGAATGTCGAGACTTGACCCCAATGTTTTTACCTTATTATATCTTAAATACAATTGTTCAATCAATTACAATATAAATATTAGAGGTCAGATATTCCCTTAATTTTAGACATGTTTATACAATATATTACAATATAAGGGGTCAAATTTAGATCGAGATTTTTTCATGCTACTATTACTTCAACAGGTAAAGAATTAAAACTAAGATTCTTTAATTCCTCAATAGATGCAAAATTGAGTTTTTCAAATCCAATAGTCTCACCTTCAGAATTTTTTTTTAAAATAATTCCATTACCTAAATCTTCACAAATGGCTTTCTGAGGAGAACCAAACCATACATCTAAAGTATTTGCCTCTTTATCATAAGTTACAGTTACTTTATTCATAATCTTCTCCTTCTTTAATTTTAATATTACTAAATAAATCAATAAAAATCTATATTAAAAAATGCGATAGGGGCCAAGTCTAAAATTTTTAAAATCCCTAAACAAGTCATAAAAAAAGCTTTAGAGTAATTACTTGTCGAAGACAATTACTTATTTGATGATTGCATCAAATAATAACTTGATTTTATTTAAAATCAATAACTTGTTGCTACACCAACAATAACAGCCTTCAAATGCGTAATGCACCGGTTTGACCCCTCTATTCCTCTATTTTTATTTAATTTTTATTAAAGGCAATATGATCCCAGGTATTCCAGATTTTGTTGTAATATCATTTACGAGTTCCCTGAAATATGGGAATATTATAAAAATAACAATATTTCGATAAAAAAAATTCAATATTTCTTCATCTGGTTTATTTTTTAAACTGAATAAAACTTTATAAGCTACATTTAATTCCAAAATATTTTGATTTTTTTTTGATTTCTCAAAATTCAATGAAATTTTTAAAGGGCATTCAACAATTAAAGTTTTTTGTTTATAAGAAGAACTGAATGATTCAAAATTCACATCAAAATCGACTTCAATTTTATTTTCAATCTTATTTTTAAATAATTCGTTTTTAAAATCATAATTAATTTTAGAAACTATTACTTCTTTTAAATCTATTTCATTAATAAACAAATTATAATCATTCTTATCCATTATTTTCACCTAATTTAAAACCATTATAATTAATTTTACTCGAACTCGGAATTTTAATTACCTTTTTATCCTCATTATGGAATACGATAATTTTTTCTTTTTTATTGATTAAACTATTTTCGCTTGAAATCAAATTATTCAGGTATTGATTTAAACTAACCCCTTCTTTTTTTGAATTAAAATACAATTCTCTATGAAGTGATTTAGAAACTCTTAATAAAATTTTTCCGCTAAAGTTGTTTTTTTTCATACTTTCAGGAAAAGGAATATCAGTCCCTTCTTCTAAAGCTACTTGTAACCATAATCTTTTGGCATCCTTAATCATTTCATAAGCTTCTTCAATAGTATCACCTTGGCTAATACAACCTTCTAATTCTTTTATTTTAACAAAAAAAATATTATCATCAGGAATTAATTCAATTGTATAAGGTAAATTTAAATAAAAATCCAAATCTTTATTTTTCATAAAAATCCTCCAAATTTAGAATTTTAATTATCTCTTTTATATAAACTGTCTTGACAGGCTTTTTGTTATCGGGTACTGTTATTGGGTTACAACCATTTTTTCTAAAAACGTTATGACTACCACCTTGTTTTGCTTTTTCATATCCAAATGCTTGTAAGAGCTTTTCTATCTCTTTAAATACAATATTGTTGGGACTTTCAATAAATTTTCTAATTAATTTTTTAAGTTTACTTTCTGATACCAAAATATCCCCTATAATAATGATATCATATATAATATCATATCGGCAAATTTATAATCAATATTTTACTAAATTTAAACTGCTGTATTTAAAATTTTCCGGTGTTTTTATATATAAATGGTAATGATTGTCCATAATACAATATGCAAAGCAATCGATATTATAGTTTTTGAAAGTTTCATTCATTTTTTCCAAGAATTAATTTTTAAATATACTTTTCTTGAAAATATACCTTTTTAAGTCGCCTCTAGAAATAATATGATAATAAGCATTTTCAAAATGAAGTCTTAAAGGTCTGCTCATAATTAAAGTTTATCATTAAAACTATTTATTTACAAATGTATAATGCACCGGTTTGACCCCTCTATTCCTTAAGCAACAATAACAGCCCTGAATTTTTCACTCTAAAAATTTGAAACAATAATAAAAAAATAGTAATATTTAATTATGCCTACAATTTTAAAAATTTTTGGATGGAGATTATTTTTTTATTCAAATGAAAATAATGAGCC
>JBAZDD010000240.1:0-3909 GCA_041654635.1 Candidatus Muiribacteriota bacterium | reverse complement strand
CAAGTGATTTTTTTGCTGGATTTGCTGATACAATAACCTTCAACGCAACTGGAAAATTTAGACAATGGTTAGATTATGATGATGTAGTTGATAAAGGTTCATGGAGTTATTTTGGTGGGATTGTTTCGGGTCAAACTTGGGTATATTTTACTACGAAAGGTATTATAGCTAAGGCGCAAGGGCATGATATTATGGTAAAAATTGGTTATCACACTCCTCATCATAATTTTAATAACTATTTTAAAAATGTTAAATATTTAAATAGATTTAAAAATTTAGGGAGAAGGTATCATATTGAGATTATTCAATGGCAAAAAGGAATACAAGAATCGCAAAAGATATTTAGGTTACCTTTATGGAAATAAAAATATTTAACAATCCAATAAAAATAAATGAAATCAATAATTTGAATGATATTATTCACGATTTATATTTTTGGGAAAACGATATTAAACTTTATAAAACTTGTTTAATATTTAGATGTAAGTTAGAAGATAGATTTGTAGAAAATCCAGAAAAAATAAAAAAAAATTTTTTTATTACAATACGAAAATATCCAATTTATAGAGTTTGGGTAATTATTAAAAACATAAAAAGAATTTCAAAAAATAAAGTTGATGAATTTAATTGTATAAATTATTTGTCAGTTAAAGATAATAAAATTGTTCTTGATGTTGGGAAAAAAATAGAAATTGAAATATCTGAATTTGAAATTGTTGTTATTAAAAAAAAGATATTATTTTATAAAGAGTTTAAATCGTTATTTTAATTATGTTTATAGGAAGTGAAAATGAGATTAGAATTTGATGAAATAGCAGATTTGTATTTTTACCGTTCAAGATACTATGATCCAACTCTTGGTCGTTTCACTCAGCGTGACAAATTCAACGAAGCAGGCTTTATAACAGGAAATCCAGCAGTGATATATAATCCATTACAGCTAAATGATTACACATACGTAGGAAATAATCCACTCATATACACCGACCCCTGGGGTTATTGTAAAAAAGGACCATATTTAATTATTAATTGGCCATTTAGAAGTGAAAAAGCTAATGCATCATATTCAAAAAAATTTAATATTATTGTGATTTTTAAACAAACTAAAGATTATCACCCGTTTATTCAAGAAGCTATTATTGCTCATGAAATGTTTCATGCAATGGAACAAGATATTGACTATAATAAATATGTTAATAATTTAGATTATAGACTTGAAATTGAAAGACAAGCATTTGAGCATGAATATAATGTATTGTTTGAATTTATGAAATTCGAAGATAAAAAACAAGGAAATAATAAAAAAATATGGGAATTTAATACAGAATTGCGAAATAGATTAGATTTTTTACTTGATAAAAAAAATTATCCCAATAGTAGTAATAATTTATTTTATATGTATAATTTTTAATTAAATTTATAAGGATAAAAAATTAAATGGAATTGCCTGTTTTTTTTGATTATTCAGTTTTGTTTATGTTGATTATTCCTTTAATAGTTATTTTTCATATTAATAGTTATTTTTCAAATTCTTTAATTATATTTAAACGCATATTAATTTATCAATTTATTTTCTCATTTTTTTTGATAATTTTTATCATTTATGTAATTTTATTCGAATATTTTATTAAAGGTTTATTAATTTTTTACCCCTTTTTATTTTTATATTTATATTTTATTAAAAAAAAAATATTTAGAAATTATTTATGTTTATTATATTTTTTTGTGTGTTGTTTGACTTTAATTTACAGTAAAACTTTTATATCAATTTTTTCTCTATATAAGATAGATTTTGTATTTTTTTCAGCTTTTATTTTTTTAATGTTTCATTATTTTATAACATATTGTTTTGTTTTATTTGGACCAATTTTATTATTAAAAATTTTAAATAAAAAATTTATATTTCAAATTATTTTTATTATATTAAATTTAATAATATATTTATTATTAATTGAGATAACTAATCAAATATTTTTTATGATAATATAAAATTATTTTTATGATAAACAGGGAAATTTAATAATGACAAAAGGCAGAGAAAACAGAATATTGCAGAACAGTGACCGGACTTTCAGTCCTAGTGACCGTGCCAATACTGGCACTAGTGACCAGGCTTTCAGCCTTAGTGACGATAATAACGTGCTAAATCAAGAAATATATAAAGCCGTGAGAAGTGAGAAGTTAGAAGTGAGTAAGGAAAATCAAGAGCTTTATTTCATCAGGGATTATCTTGGTAATATAAAATCCATATTTGATAATAATGGAGAAATGTTATATTACAGATTATACGATGAATTTGGTGGAGAATTTACGGGTCAGAGTCGTTCCCAAGATTACGCTGACCAAAACGACCTGACCCAGCCTTGTTTTACCCCGTTTGGATTTACAAGCCGTGAATTTGATGAAATAGCAGATTTATATTTTTATAGAAGTAGATACTACGCTCCAACTCTTGGAAGATTCACCCAAAGAGACAAATTCAACGAAGCAGGATTTATAACAGGCAATCCAGCAGTGATATATAATCCGTTACAATTAAACGATTACACATACGTAGGAAATAATCCGTTGAATTTTATCGATCCTTGGGGGTATTGTAAAGGTGAAATGGATACATGGATTTATAAATATATGAAAATAAAACCTGCATGGTTACCACCGTTTGAAATAAATGCAAAGCAAAATCCTGGTGGACAATATGCACGAACTTATCCTACAGGATTAGTAATAGTATATGGTCCATATTATAATCAACAACCGGACTTGATCAAAGAATCAATAAGATACCATGAGTTTGTACATGTCGAGCAAGAAGCAAATTTACTTTTTATTTTCTCTTTTTTTGTTGATGCATATTATGCTCAAACACGTCAACCGAATATTCGAGAAATTGAAGCTTATGTTAGACAATCTAATTTAATCGATGCTTTTATAAAAAATAAAAATCTTAATAACGAAACCATAAAGGAATTAAAGGATTTTCAAAACAAACAGGTGGATTATTTTTTTAGAGAACCACATGAATTAATTGACTCTCCATTGTTTTAAAAATAAAGGAATACATATGGATTTTATTATGAAATATTTTAATATCTTTATTTTAATAAATTCGATAATATGTTTTTATATTTTTAACAAAATTATATTTTCGAAAAAGGATTTTTATAGAAAAAAGAAATATGCTATTTTTATTTTGTTAATTATTTTAATTATTTCTTTAAATATATATTATGATCAAAATCTGAATTATTCAAAAAGTCAAATAGGAATAAGAACCATTATAATAAATAATACTCAATTTTTCTTAAAACAGAAGAATTTAAATTATGTAGGATTTAATATCGATTATTTCAAAGAAAAAAATAAGTTTTCAGTTTTTTATTTTGAAGAAAAAGGGTTGAATATATATGAATTTATATTAAATGAAAAATTTGAAATAGTAAATTTTTATCATAAGAAGGAAATTCATAAAGATTTGAGTTTTAGAGATAAATTATTTTTTATTACAAAAATGAAATTAGAAAAGCTGGGTTATCATACCAATGATTTTAAATTTGAATATTCAAAAAATGATGATTTAATAATTGTTAAGTATATGAAAGAAGATGAATTATATTCTGTTGAATTTTTATTGGATTATAATTTTAAAATCATTTATTTTAAAATAAATGATGTGTTACAGAAGGAATTTTAATAATGACAAAAGGCAGAGAAAACAGAATATTGCAGAACAGTGACCGGACTTTCAGTCCTAGTGACCGTGCCAATACTGGCACTAGCGACTGGACTTTCAGCCTTAGTGGCGATAACAACAAAGCCGTGAGAAGTGAGAAGTTAGAAGTGAGTAGGGGAAATCAAGAAATATACTTCATCAGAGATTATCTTGGTAATATAAAATCCATATTTGAT
>JBAZDD010000239.1:0-3913 GCA_041654635.1 Candidatus Muiribacteriota bacterium | reverse complement strand
CAACTGGTATATTGTCGCTTTTTTTTCTGTCAACAACAACATAGTTAATTTTTTCAGTGTCAAAATATCTGCATACCGCCTGACCTGTTACACCATATCCATACACTATATAACTCATATATTTTTACCTGAAAAGCACTTTTATTACATAAAGAAGTAATCCGCCAAGAGCCATAAAAAATGAAATTATCCAGAATCTGATTACAACTTTTGACTCATGTAGTCCCGAAAGTTCAAAATGATGGTGAATTGGAGACATTTTAAAAACTTTCTTTTTTCTTACCCTGAATGAAAACACTTGAATAATTACCGATAAAGCCTCTATTACAAATATTCCGCCAATTATAATTAAAAGTATTTCTGTTTTTGTAAAAACAGCAAGCATACCCAGAAGAGCTCCGAGAGAAAGCGAACCAACATCCCCCATAAATATTTCAGCAGGAAATGAGTTATACCACAAAAAGCCGATTAACGCTCCTATAATAGCACTTGAAACAACTGTAAGTTCTCCTGCCCCCGATATATATGGAACTTCGAGATGTTCAGAGTAAATTTTATTACCTGCAATATATGTAATTGCAGAGTAAACCGTAATTACTGCAATTAAAACTCCAGAAGCAAGTCCATCAAGTCCATCGGTAAGATTAACAGAATTAGAACAGGCTGTAATTGTCATAATTGTTATAAAATAATATAAAAAAATACCCGGCAGTCGGTAATTAATTATTGGAATATTTACATAACCAAAATCTTTTACAAAATAATTTGCAAGAAATGCAATAATTCCAGATACAATAATAATAAGAATAAATTTCAGCCTGGCTGACATCCCGTCAGCATTCTGCCTGTATATTTTTAAAATGTCATCTGTAAATCCTATTATTGCCATTAAAACAAACGCAAAGAGTGAAATCAGCACTTTCGGATTTAATTTTGTAAAAAAAACACTTACCAGTGTAATACTTATAACTATGGCAATTCCGCCCATTGTTGCATTGCCTTTTTTATACATATGTCCTTCTGGGCCACATTCTCTTATCTGTTGACCAAGTTTTCTTTTAATTACTCTTCTTTTAACATAAGGAATAAGCATGAAACAAATTGCAAAAGAAATAAAAAATGCAATAATAGCTCTTATTGTAATAGAATTTAGATAATCAATGTGTGCATATTTCTGCAAAAATAAAGTAATCATTATTTTACCTTCCGAGGTGCTCTTTTAATTTTTCCATCTGCATACTTCTTGAACCTTTAACAAAAACATTATAATCTTTTCCAAGAAATTTTATAAGTTTATAAACTTCTTCAAGACTGTTTGTAAAATAAACATCTCCAATATTTCTATTGTTTTTTATTGCTCCTTCACCGAACATAACAGCCATATCACCATAACATATCAATTTACCTTCAACAGAGTCTGCAAAAATTTGCCCGATTTTCTGATGCCAGTATATTGAATTTTCTCCAAGTTCTTTCATGTCACCTAATATTACTATCCATTTAGGAGCAATCATATTAAGAAGAGGTAATATTTTTGAAAGCGAATGTGGATTTGAATTATAACAGTCAAAAATAAAATCAAATCCATCTTTCTGGAATTTTTCCATTCTGTTTTCTTTAAAATTTTTTTCTATTGTGAATGAAATTTTTTCCAGAGGAATTCCAATTTTTAACAAAACCGATATTGCACCCGCATAATTTTCAACTTCAAAGGGGAAAATTTCAAGATTAAATTCCTGCTCTTTTCCTTGTGAATTAACTATAAATCTAGTTTTTTTATGTTTAAAATCAATTATGGTATAGCTTAGAAAATTATCCTGTTCTTCTCCAAAAGAAATAGAATTTTTAAATTTTTTTTCAAAATTCAGAATTGAATTAATTGATTTGTTAGCAATTAAAAAACCGTTTTTCTTAAGACCGGAAGCTATTTCAAATTTTGCCTGAGCAATATCTTCAATATTTTTAAAATTTCCACTATGAACATATCCAACGTTTATAATCAGTACAATATCAGGTTTGAGCATTTCAGATATTTCTGTCAGCTCTCCACTGTGATTCATTCCACATTCTGCTACAAGAAAATCTGCATTGTTTTCTGCACTGTTTAAAATGCTCCATGGTATTCCAAGTCTGTTGTTAAAGTTGCCTTCTGTTTTTATTGTTTTAAAAATTCCCGAAAGATAATTATATAAAATTTCTTTTGTGGTTGTTTTTCCCGAGCTTCCTGTTACTGCAATAACTTTAATTTTATTTTTTAAAAGCATGTAATTGGCAAGTTCAAGCAAAAATTTTTCGCAACTTTCAACAAGAACCAAGGTAATTTCCTGACCAAAAGATGTAATTTTTTCGCAAGAATCCGATACCACTCCTCTTGCACCTGTAGCAAGAGCTTTCCCGGCAAAATCATGCCCGTCACTTTTATTTCCTTTTAAACATACAAACAATTTTCCTTCTGTCTGTCTTCTTGAATCAAATTCAATACCATTATAATCTTCAAAAATTTTTCCTGTAATACTTTTTACAGTTTTTAATTCCATTAAATCGTCAATATTAATTATCATATATTAAACACTTCTTTATCTGAAAAATATTTTTTAACCCCTGCTTTTTCCTGATAAGTTTCATGACCTTTACCGGCAATAAGCAATGCTGCTTTAAGTTCATATGCAATCTCCCGTCCTTTGAGAATAGCTTCTCTGCGATCAGGTATATGAGTATAATTCTTTTTTTTCATTCCTTCAATTATATCCTGTGCTATTTTATCAGCAGGTTCACTTCTTGGATTGTCATCAGTAACAATACATTGTAAACAATTTTCCGATGCAATTCTACCCATAACAGGTCTTTTTGATTTATCTCTGTCACCACCACAACCGAATACAATAACAATTTTATCATATATTAATTTTAAATTTTTTAACACGTTTTCAAGTGCATCAGGCGTATGAGCATAATCAATAAAAACATCGACTTCACCACTTCTTATTCTTTCCATTCTACCCGGAATATTAATATTTTTAAAATCTGTTTTTATTATATTTTCAATTTTAATATTATTTAAAAGTAATAAACCAATAGACGCCATAATATTTAAAGCATTATAATTACCAAATAAATTTGTTTTTATTAAATAATCATCTTCGAGATAACTGAATTTTATTTCATAGAATTTTTGATTTAATCTGCATTCTTCTATTCTTAAATCAGCTCCCTGAGAAAATCCATATGTTAATACATCAAACTTGTTACTGTAAAAATCGATTATTTTTCTGCCATAGGAACAATCGTAATTAACTACGCCTCCTTTTAAAGCTTTTGGGGAATTAAGTATTTTTTGGAACAACTTTTTTTTTGAGTTAAAATAATTGTCCATATTTTGATGAAAATCCATATGCTCCTGAGTAAGATTGGTCCACACACCAAAATTAAAATCAATAAAATCTGTTCTTCCTAATTCCAGTGCATGCGAAGAAACTTCGGTTACAAAATGTTCTCCACCATAATCTCTGCATTCAGCAAGATAACTTATAAAAAGAGGTCCTTCAGGAAATGTATTTTTTACATCATAGAGTTGTTTAATAGTATCAGCATTTATAGTTCCTGCTCTTCCGGTTTTAAAATTCAAACTTTTAAGTAAATTTTCTATTATGTATGTGACTGATGTTTTCCCGTTTGTACCTGTAACCCCGGTTAAAATTAAACTTTCAGCAGGATTTCCATAAATCAGATTTGAATATTTATTAATATTTTTTCTTAAATTTTTATCAAAAATATATTTTTCATTTATTATATCTTCTCGTTCGCCTATACATAAAACAGCCCCATTATTAACAGCTTCTTCTATAAAATCATGACCGTCTTTCTTTATTCCTCTCAATGCAAAAAATACAGAATTTTGTTTTCTTTTAGAAGA
>JBAZDD010000238.1:0-3914 GCA_041654635.1 Candidatus Muiribacteriota bacterium | reverse complement strand
GGATTCTTTTTCTCAGTTTTTTTAATTTCACTTATTTTAAATTATGATACTGTGATAATTTTCTGGATTGGAGCTCTTTCTGTAATTAGTTTTTTATTTCTTATCTGGTATTTCTTTTTAAAAGTATCACCATTATTAAGAAAAGATTTGTCAAATATTAAAACTGTAAATGAAAAAAAACCTTCAATTGTGCTTATTGGTGGAGGAACCGGACTTTCTACAATATTAAGAGGAATTAAAAATTTTGCCTCTTATGACCATTCAAACATTAGTGCTATTGTAACTGTTGCAGATGACGGTGGTAGTTCAGGAAAGCTTAGAAAAGAAATGGATATCATTGCTCCAGGTGATTTAAGAAACTGTATTGTCGCATTATCAAAAGAAGAAAATCTTTTAGCCAGACTTTTTAATTACAGATTTGAAACTCATGGTGAACTTTCGGGTCATTCTTTTGGTAATTTATTTCTTGCAGCACTTGCAAAACTTAATAATGGTGATTTTGATAAAGCAGTAAAAACAGCTTGTGACATTCTTGCAGTTAAAGGTAAAATAATACCTGCTTCACTTTCAAATGTTAATATTGGTGCTAAATTTGATGATGAAACAATTATAAAAGGTGAATCTAAAATCACAGAAAGAGAAAAAAAATCAAGAATTATTGAAATGTTTTTAGAACCTGAAAATGCAAAAGCCAATGATGAAGCTATATCTGCAATCAATAATGCAGATGCCATAATTTTAGGACCCGGTTCTCTATACACTTCAATTATTCCAAATCTTTTATTTCCTGGAATAAGGGAGGCGGTTGTTAAAAGTAAAGCTTTAAAAATTTATGTTTGTAACATTATGACTCAACCGGGTGAAACAGACAGCTTTACTGTATCAGACCATGTAAAAGTTTTAAACAGTTATATTCCAGGAGCAATAAATTATGCTATTGTTAACAAAGCACAAATGAGTTATAATTTACTTGAGAGATATAAAGAAGAAGATTCTTTTCCTGTTCAGATTGATATTGATAACCTGAAAAGAATGAACATAACACCGGTTCTTGAGGATATTTTGCTGGAAGGAGATTATTTCAGGCATAATGCAGATAAACTTGCCAGAATAATCATTAAACTTGTAGAGGAATACGGAAAAATAAAATGAAAAGATATTTAATTACATTTATTATCATTATTCTTGTAATATCATTTACTTATATTCTTGAAAAAAATATTACTCAAAAACTTGATGAGAAATTTGATGATAACATGAACAATTTTACAAATGAAATAAGAAAAGAAATAATTTCAAACAGAGAATATCTTGAAACAATTGTAAAATTCCCTCATTTTAAAAATTACGACTTGACAGGAATGGAAGAAATTCTTACCACAGTTATCCAGAAAAAAAGAGAGTTCAAAGCATTATATGTTATTGATAAAAATGGTGGACAGAGTGCAAATATAACCCAGTTTCCTGATATATATCTGGATAGAAGTTCAAATATATGGTTTTCTGATATAATAAAAGGAACTCACAGCGGATTTATGTCAGAAGTGAACTTTGTTGGACCCGAAAGCAGCCCCAGCATAACAATCGCAGTATTAATGAGAGATGATAATTTCAGAATCAACGGACTTGTAGCTGGTGAACTTGACCTTGGGTATATATTTCAGCATAGAATAAAGAAAAATAATTATAACTGGTTATCAAGAGTATTTGTAACAAGTGATAATCTCAGAATACTTCATGATTCTTTTGAAGAAAATTTCCGTTCTCTGAGACTGGATTTTGAAGTACTTGATATTATTTCAAGGAAGCAGAATCTTTTCGTTAAAATCAAAGAATTAAGCGAAGTAAGAGTTTATAATCTGCCCTCATGGAGCGTAATTTACCTTATTGATAAAAGTCAGAGCTTTTCTGAAATTTATCTTTTAAGAATTTTAGCACTTTCAATAATAATTATTGCATTAATTAATGTCTTTTTTCTGGTCAGAAAAAAATGAAAAAATTTGAATTTCAGAACAGCCCTTCATCATTAAAAGAAGTAAGGGTTGCAATTGAAAAATTTTTTTCTGAAAAAAAAATTAATGACATAGAGCTTGAAAGTGATATGAAGCTTGCAAGTGTTGAGTTAGCGGCTAATATTGTAAAACATTCAACCGGAAGCTCTAAATTTATATTCACAATCTCAAAAAAACAAAATAATATTAATATAATTTTTGAATATACAGATATTAATTTTGTAAAACCAGTTTCTGATAAAAAAATTGATATTCCGAAAGAAAATGGATATGGTTTGTATATTGTTGAAAAACTATGTGACAAATTATCATTTAATTATAAAAAAAAATTAGGAAAGGTAAAAGTCAGTTGTGAAAAAAGAATTACATCTTGATAGTTATGATTATTTTCTTCCTGAGGAATTAATTGCTCAAACTCCTTCTCTTGAAAGAACAAAATCCAGAATGCTTGTTGTTGACAGAAAAAATAAAAAAATTACTGATTCAACTTTTGACAGACTGCCGGATTTTATTGACTCTTCCTATCTCATGGTTATGAATAATACAAGAGTTATGAAAGCAAGATTGACAGCAATAAAAGAAACAGGAGCAAAAATTGAAATTTTTCTTCTTGAAAAAATTAATTCAGATACATGGAAAGCTCTTGTAAAACCACTTAAAAGATTTGGAATAGGAAAAATTGCCTGGATTGATAAAGAAATCAAAGCTGAAGTAATTGAGCTTATAGGTGATGGAGAGGTATTGGTAAAATTTTCACCAGAATTAACTTTTGAGCATATTGAAAAATATGGAGATATTCCATTACCACCATATATAAAAGAAAAAATTGAAAATCCTGAACGTTATCAGACAGTTTTTTCAAAAGAGATTGGTTCAAGTGCTGCACCGACAGCTGGTCTGCATTTTGATGAAGAAATTTTTAAAAAACTTGAAGAAAAAGGAATACAAAAAACATTTATAAATCTAACAATCGGACTTGGAACATTCCGACCACTTTCAAAAAATAATATTGTTGAAAATAATCTTCATGAAGAAAAATATTTTATATCTTCTGAAGCGGCAGAAAAAATTAATAAACACAGGCAATCTGGGGGTAAAATTCTGGCTGTTGGAACCACCTCTGTAAGAACTTTAGAAACAAATGTAAAAAAATATGCTATAATTAAAGAGGGGGAGGATAAGACCACACATTTTATTTATCCTGGCTATGAATTTGGCATTACTGATGCGATGATAACGAATTTTCATCTGCCAAAATCTTCTCTTCTGGTTATGATATGTGCTTTTGCAGGTTATGATTTTACAATGGAAGTCTATAATCATGCGGTTAAAAATAGATACAGATTTTTTTCTTTTGGCGACTGCATGCTGATTATATAAGGAGGGATTATGAAAAAAAACAAACGGGGGATATTCCTACCTTTAGTAATAATAATTCTTTTAGTGCTGGGTATGATGGGTTATGTTTTTAACCGTGTGTCTTCTACTGAGTTCAGACAGGCTTATTTCATGTCTGATATGATGAGAGCTCAGATGATAGCAGAAGCCGCTGTTGAAGAAATAATGGCAGACATCAGAGCAAAAATGAACAATGAAGATGAATTCAGAAAAGCTTTTATTGAGGGCGGGGATATAAAAAAATACACTCTTGAGCATGCAAAAAAATTCAAAGATGATTTGTATGCAATGGAAGATGATGCAACTACAAATCCAGTATCGTATTCAGTAAAAGCTAAAGTTTACTGTAAAAAAGATAATCTTGAAGTTATAAATTCAACTGAGGATAAAATAGGAACTCTTGTTATTGAAGTTATTTCAGAAGTTAACAGTGTTGCAAGAGAAATTAAAGTTTCTTTTGATTATAAAGTAGTAGATGTCCGCCCAGTCGGAAATAAATACACA
>JBAZDD010000237.1:0-3932 GCA_041654635.1 Candidatus Muiribacteriota bacterium | reverse complement strand
GGAATACATAAATTCTATTATGGAAGATGTAAAATGGCTTGGTTTTGACTGGGGGGAACATCTTTATTATGCTTCTGATTACTTTCAGAAACTATATGAATATGCTGTTCTGCTGATTAAATCCGGAAAGGCTTATGTTGATAATCTTTCACCTGATGAAATTAGAGAACATCGTGGTACATTGACAAAACCTGGTATAAACAGCCCTCACAGAGATAGAACTGTTGAAGAAAATTTAGCCTTATTTGAAAAAATGAAAAATGGAGAATATGAAGAAGGTGAAGCTTGCCTTCGTGCAAAAATTGACATGGCTTCTCCAAATATTCACATGAGAGATCCAGTAATGTATAGAATTAAAAAAACACCTCATCCAAGAACAGGTGATAAATGGGTTATTTACCCAATGTATGATTACACCCACTGTATGAGTGATTCTTTTGAAAAAATAACACATTCATTATGTACGCTGGAATTTGAGGATAACAGACCTTTATATAACTGGTTTCTTGACAATCTGCCAGTTCCTTCTCATCCAAGACAGATTGAATTTGCCAGACTTGATATGACTTACTGCATTATGAGTAAAAGACATCTTATGAAACTTGTTAAAGAAAAATATGTGAATGGCTGGGATGACCCAAGAATGCCTACTATTTCAGGAATGAGAAGAAGAGGCTATACTCCTGCTGCAATTAGAGAATTCTGCTCAATGATTGGATTGTCAAAAGCTTCAAGCAAAGTGGATTACGGAATGCTTGAATATTGTTTAAGGCAGGAATTGAATTTTTCTACTTTAAGAAGAATGGCAGTGCTTGAACCATTAAAAATAGTTATTACCAACTATCCAGAAGATAAAATTGAAGAACTTGAAGGCGAAAATAATCCTGAAAATCCTGAATCAGGAACAAGAAAAATCAAATTTTCAAATGAAATATTAATTGAAAAAAGTGATTTTATGGAAAATCCCCCTAATAAATTTTTCAGACTGAAACCAGGTGGGGAAGTAAGACTTAAACATGCTTATATAATAAAATGTGAAGAAGTCATAAAAGATGAAAATGGCGAAGTAATCGAGTTAAGATGTACTTATGATACAGAATCACGTGGCGGAAATGCGCCTGATGGCAGAAAAATCAAAGGAACACTTCACTGGGTGTGTGCAAAAACTGCTGTTAATGCTCGAGTAAACATGTATGGTCGTCTTTTTAAGACTGAAAACCCTGGAGCAGAAACAGGTAATTATATCGATGATTTAAACCCTGAATCACTTACAGTGAACGAAAACTGCATGATTGAATCAGGTCTTGCTTCAGAAGAAAAAGGTTTAAGATATCAGTTTTTAAGACAGGGATATTTTTATTCTGATCCTGAAACTGAAAGCGATAAACCTGAATTTAACCTTATTGTTACACTTAAAGATACATGGGCAAAAATAAATAAATAAAAACATTAAAGATGAAGAATTTTGTTAAAATATCTGTAAGTATAGCATTACCGACAATGGTTGGTTTTGCAGTAAACTATGCTTATCAGCTTGTTGATGCGTGGTGGGTTGCCCAGCTCGGTCCTGGCGCCCCCACCGCAATCATTATTGCCGGAGCGGTCTTTTCACTATTAATGTCAATAAATGAAATAATTGGTATAAGTACGATTCCTCTTTTTACCCAGGCTTTCGGAAAAAAGGATAAAGAAAAAACTGGTTATGTGATTTTTCATGGAATTCTATTAAAAGCAGTGCTTGGATTTATTTTCTCATTTCTTTTTTTATTTCTGATTAATAATTTTTTATATATATATACAGATAATGCTGAAATTACCGCAATGGTTAAAGAATATGGTAATTATATTTTTGTTTCTCTGTTTCTGATTATGCCATTTGCAACTATTCAAACCGCGCTGAGAACAATTGGTGAAGCAAACAAAACAATGATTATTTCAATAATTTCAACACTTTTCAATTTAATTCTTGACCCAATTCTTATATTTGGAGTAGGTGAAAAAGCCACTATTTCACTTGATTATTTTTCAAATGGAAGTTTTCGATTGCTTGGTGAAGGTTCACAGTCACTTTTTGGAATTATTTCAATCCCTTCACTTGGAATAAAAGGTGCAGCAATTGCAACAATTCTGACTCAGTTTTTAGGACTTATTACTGCAAGCATATTTTTATTAAAAAATCGTGAAAAAATAAAAGTTTTTCAGTTTAAATTTCTAAAATTTGATAAAAATTTGATTATTAAAATGCTTACAATAGGTATTCCAGCAGGAGCTATAGCATTTATATTCAATTTTGAACAGAATTTTGTTACTTCAATAGCTGCAAATTACGGGGTTGCAATAAGTGATGGATTTGGTATTGCTTCAAGAATAAGAGGAATAATGTTTATGTCAACTTTTGGATTATCGATAGGGGCTTCAATTGCCGCAGGTCAGTATATTGGCAGAGGAGAATTTAATCACATACGAAAAGAAATGAAAAATCTTATTCTTGTTGTTGTAGGTTTATTATCAATATTGTGTATTCCAATTTTCATTTTTTCACCATTTATAATGAGATTATTTTCGCAGAATGTTGAAACTGTCCATTCAGGAACGGTTTTTTTAAGATTTTTTTCAATAATTCCATATTTGATAGCAATTTGTATGATGTTTGAAAGTGTATTTACAGCAGCAGGCAAAAATCTTCCAAGACTATTTGCAACTTCATTGATTGTACTGGGTTTTGAATTCCCAATCATGTTTATTTCGCATTATTATTTCAACCTTCCTTACTGGGGAATTGGTGCAATTATGGTAGGAACGGGAATAATATACATTATTACTGATTATATATTATTTTCTACAAAAATGTGGGAAGTAAACCCAAATTAAAAAATATAGTCCGAATCCTATAAAAATCCCAATAATATCAGCTAAGACATCATATAAACAGAAAAATCGATAGGGAAGCATATACTGAGTTATTTCTATAAAAAATCCATAAAAAACAAGAATGCCAAAAACTGAAATTTTACTTAATTTGAAGTCTGATAAGAGAAATAAAACTGCCAGAGTAGAAAAAGCAGCAAAATGATTAAATTTATCCCAGATTGTAACTTTTTCAAGTATTTTATTGGTTGGTATAATTGCTAATATATAAGAACCTAGTACCGCCATACCAAACATAAACCTTATAACAGAGCGACTTTTCATAAAAATATTTTACCATAAAAAATAAAATAAAAAAACTGTTGACTTTTATTTCGGTATTCTGTTACCATAATTATATAAGGTATTGCGATACCTAAATACCACAAAGGGGCAAAAATGGGAATAATAAAGTTTTCAGAAAGTGTGTCAATAGCTGTTCATGGCTTGGCATATCTATGTTTGAAAAATCCTGAAAAAATTGGAGCAAAAGAAATTGCTTCAATACTTTCAGCTTATGAAAACACTGTTGCAAAAGTGTTTCAGAAACTTGTAAAAGCAAAACTTGTTTTATCAGAAAGAGGACCTAAAGGCGGTTTTTTCTTGAATAAAGGTGCTGGGGATATAACTTTTTTAGATATTTATCAGGCTATTGAAGGTGAGCTTGATGAAGTTAAGTGTCCTTTCAGCCGAACTAAATGTCCTTTTGGTGGTTGTGTGCTCGGGAATACAATACCAGAACTGGATAAACAATTGAGAGAGTATCTGGAAAGTAAAAAATTAAGTGAGTTTATTAAGGAGCAGTGAGTAAAGAAGAAACAGTGAGTAAGTGAGATAAAGAAGAAGCAGTGAGTAAGCAAACGCTTTTACCTTCCAGTCTCACTCACATAGGAGTGAAACTCCGGTAACTTATTCACAGCTTTTGTAAAAAAATGGAGGTTAATATGGCTGATAAAAGAAAAATAATTGTGATTGATGAAGATTTATGTAATGGTTGTGGATTATGTGCAGAAGGATGTCCAGAA
>JBAZDD010000236.1:0-3952 GCA_041654635.1 Candidatus Muiribacteriota bacterium | reverse complement strand
CGTTTTATTCCCGTTTCATCCGCGTTTTATTCCCGTTTCATCCGCGTTTTATTCGCGTTTTTTATTACATATCCCAGTATTCATCTCTTGCATCTCGATAATTTGGATTTATTCTTATTGCAGTTTCAAACTCTTCCATTGCTCTCTTTGTCTCACCTTTCTTTTTGAAAAGTTTTCCAAGCTTAAAATGCACATCTGCATACTCGGGATGTCTTGCAGCAATATTTTCAAGATGTTTAATCGCATCATCAAACAATGCTTTTTCAGTATAAAGATAGGCTAAATCATATTGAACAATTGTAATATCAGTAAAATCTTTTTTCAAAATAATGTTATTATCTATTATTCTTTTATATAATTCCAGCGTTTCTTCAAGCATTCCCATCTGTCTGTATAAATCCCCCAGACTGTATAAAGCTTCTACATAATCAGGATTAATATAAAGAGATTTCATATATTCCTCAATTGCCTCATCTGCTTTTCCCATATCATTGAGACATTCAGCAAGATGATAATGCACATCAGCATATTGAGGATTTTTTTCAACACATACTTTGAAATGTTTAACTGCTTTATCAAATTTTCTGACAGATTTATATGCAAATCCAAGACTCAATCTGATTTTATTATTATCTTTTAAACTTAAAGCTTTTTCAAGTATGGGTATTGCTTCATCATATCTGAAATCATTCATCAAAGCATTGCCATAATCATATAAAAGTGTGAAATCACTTTCATTTTCAGCAAGTAATTTTTTTAATTCCTGTATTATTTCTTTTACAAGACCTGGACTGTTATATTTCAAAAATCCTCCTGATAAATAATTTTCAACAGAAAAAATATAATTATTGTATTTTATCGGAAAACTATATTTCAAAATTAATATTATTCCATGTTAACCTCAGCAATTCTTGATAAAACAATAAATTAAACTCAAAAATTAATTATTCCGATATTGTAATAAAATGTAATATAATTAAATTGGAGATAATTTTTATGAAAAAGATAATCTATATAATATTGGTAACAACAATACTTTTTGCAGTAATCGGCTGCCAGTCAGGTTCAGAAACTTTTACTTCAACTTTTTTTTCTGATTCTACAAATGTTAAAATTTCAGGCAAAGTAACATCAAGTTTAACCGGAGTTCCTTCAGCAAAATTAACTGTAAAACCAGGTAATAAAGTTGTTTATTCTAATAACTCTGGTGAATTTGAAGTAATTGTTCCAGAAGCTGATGAATACACAATCAAAGTAGAAAAAATCGGTTACAATACAGAATCATTTTTAGTTTCAAATATTTCATCCACAGTTAACATTGCAATAACTAAAGGTAATCTTAATTTTTCAGGTCAAGTTAATGATGATAAGGGAAACCCTTTAGAAAGTGCAGTTTTAACAATTACATCAGAAGCTTCTGCTGAAAACACTTTTACAGCTCAGACAAATTCAACAGGACAATTCAACTTTGGCAATATGCTACCTGATGAAAATTTTTCATTGACAATAAAAAAAGATAATTTTTTTGATATTGAAGATACAGTTTTAAACACACAACTTGGAACTCCTGCAACTTATATAATGATGCCTTCAATCACAACTGAATTTAAAGCAGTTGGTAAAATCCTTCAGAAAGATACTTCAAATCCTATAAGTGATGCTACAATTGAAGTAATGCTTTCTGAATCATCAACCCCGATTGCAACCACAACAAGTGATTCTGAAGGTAACTTTGTTTTCAGAAATCTTACTCAGGGTTTTTATAAAGTAAAAATTACTAAAAAAAATTATGTTGATTATATTAAATATTTTGACATTGTTTCAACAGACGTTGAGCTTGGAGATATTGAAATAAACCTTACTTCATCAGGAAGTGTTGATTTAACTGAAGGTGTGAGAACTTTTTCATTCAGAATAAAAGATGCTGGTACAGATTCAGTAATCAATGGAGTTATAATTTCTTTCAGAGATACAATTTATAATCAGATAACAAGGGATAATGGAGAAGCTGAATTTGAAGTCCCGGTTTCCCAATATACTGTTGAATTCAGAAAAGATGGTTATATTACTCAGACCAGATTTATAAATGTTGTTGACATACCAGACCCAGACCCATTACCTGCAGTAATAGATATTTTTATGATATATGACCTTGTTGGAAACCTTGGTAATATAAAAGGAAAAATTTCGTTCAGTGACCCTTCATTTACACCAGTCAGAGATATTATTATAACAGCAACAATCAATACTGAAAACGAACTTGGGAAAAAAATCACAATAATTACAGTTACTAATGAGGATAATGAATTTAACTATATTTTCAGAAATCTTCAGGTATTATATGACCCTGATGGAAGAAAATACAAATATGAAATCGAAGCATGGTATGATGCTGATCCTGGGGATGGTATAAAAGACCCTGCCGAAGTTTCTTTTCAAATTGTTGACCTTGAAGCTGGTAAAACAAGTATTGCAGATATTATGTTAATGGCTCCTTAGAGGTTAAAAAACTGTTTTATTGAAAAAACAAAAAGCTCTCTATAAATTTTATTATTTTTTAAATATGTTTTAATAAAACTGCTGTGAATATTTTTTTCTCTTTCATTTATTTCAATCAATCTTTGTAGTATTTCAGCTTTATTTAATTCAAGTTTTTCGAAAATTTCCAATGCAAAATATAATTCTGATTTTATAAACTCAGTTAAAATATAGATTACCCAGTTTTTATCAAAATCACTTTTTTCCATTTCAAAATAAACAAGCTCTATAACCATTTTCTCATCAAGAATATTTCTGTTTTTTATAAGCACTTCAGCAAAAAGATAATCAGCACCATAAAAATCAAATTTTCTTTTTATATAAAAGAATTTTCTGAAAGTTTCTTTATTCCTTAAAATGTCATTTTTAAATAAATATCTGCATAAATCTTTCCAGGATTTTTGTGAATTTTTTTTATTAAATAAAAAATAAAAATAGAAAAAATCAGCTAATTTATATACAAAATCATAATCAGAGTTTTTTATGCAAAATAATGAAAAATATTTGATAATAGCTCTAATTTTTTTTTCATTTTTTAAACTGTACTGCAAATCAATAAGCGTAGATAAATAAACTGGTTTTCTTTCTTTTCTATATAAAATTCTGTAAATTTTATAAGATTCTTTAAATTCTTTTAACATGAATAAAGAATGAGCTTTCTCTTCCAGATAACGTATTTTAGAAGTTTTTTCATATAGTTTTTCTGATATATCAATTATTTTCTTAAAATCATTTTTTTTATTATATAAGGATATAAAAGCCGACAATAATTTTTCATCTTCACTGAATTCTTTACTTACCTTTTTTAATAAATCTTCAGCTTTTTCATAATCGCCCTGTTCAATTTTCATATTGGCAATATTAATCAATTCATCTTTATCATCACTTTCAGTTTTTTCTGCAGGAAACAAAACTGGAAGATTATTATCCAATGCCCATTTTTCAAGAAATACTCTGAATTCTTCTGTCATTTCAAGATACATGAAACATTTTGAACAAATTTCAGGCATTTCTGAATACTTTCCTGAATAACTCAATTTTCTGAGCTCATTCATTTCTTCACCAAACCATATTTCTGAAAAGTTTTTTCCTTTTAATTTGGAATTAAATTTATCAAGAAGATTACAGTTAAAATCACCACAGCATGCTGTAACTTTACCATCCCAGTCAATAATTGGAGTTTTCCATAAGTGAAAACAGGGCATTTCAGCTTTTTTTACTTCATTTGCATGTATTCTTGCGATATGTGTTTCATTTAATTTTTCATAGTCTTCGGGCAAATAACTTTTTATTGCTTTAAGCCATGATTTTCTTGAAATTTCATTTTCAGGCTGTAATGGTCTGAAAAAAATAACATCATTTTCAAAAGCTTTTAAAAAATAAGTAAAATCTGCTTTTTTATTAAATTTTAAAA
>JBAZDD010000235.1:0-3959 GCA_041654635.1 Candidatus Muiribacteriota bacterium | reverse complement strand
TTTTCAAATCAGTGAGAAATTATAAAAGAACTGCTGAATTTTTTGAGTATGGCATTGAGCCTGAAAATGATTTTATAAATCGAGTTAAACAGAAGGCTTCAAAAAAAGAAGGTGTGATTTATTTTTCTTATTCTTCACATTTGAGCAACTCGCGTGAAAATCTTGGAATAGCTTTATCAAGAGTAAATGAAAATACTGTAATTGTTGGAATAGATTCCCCTTATGAATATGGAATTTTTACTGATTCACCATGTTATGCCTGCATAGCAAGTTATTATGAAAATGCAATTCAGGCAGTCTCCGAAAAGCTTTTTAAGGGGTCAGATCCCTACAATTGAACTTTTTATTGATATATATTTTAAAAAGCAACTTTTTATAAGTATAATTAAAAGAGGTTTTGTGAGAAAAATTTTTTTAATTTATTTTTTAGTTATTTTCTTCTTTATTAATATTTTTTCTTTTGAATCCGAAGAAAAACGGATTTTTGAATATTTTTATAATCAGGGATTTATAGTCCGCACTTTACAGATTTATTCTGCTCAGACTTCTTTGACTTCTATGGAAAAAGCAGAAATACTTACAGAAATTCTTGAAAAAATGTTTGAAAAAAATCTTGAATATACTATAGATATGAAAACTCTGCGCTCTTTAAGAGAGTTTGTGAAACTTTATTCTACTGAAATTTTAATTTCCGGCAGATTGTTACCTGAAGAGGCTGAAAGAAATCTTACAATTCTGATGTATAACAGGCGTGATATTGAGTTTGGTTATACTCCTGATTTGACTCCCGGGATTAAAGCTCAGGATGTGTTGAAAACAAGAACTGTTGTGGAAGACCCAGGTCAAACTGTTCATGGTAAATATATTCCTCAGGATAGAGAAACTTTAGTAAGACAGGGGAATATCAGGGTTAGTAATGTTGTTGGGTTTAATCTGAATAAAAAAAGCTATTTTTCTATTTCTGGCGGATTATTTAATGCTGATGGCAATTTCAAATATACTGATGATGAATTTTATAAAGAGCTTAGTGTTGGTTTTCATAGAACTTCTCGAATGGCTTTTGATATTAAAATGGCTGACTGGTCTTCTAAAAAAAGAGGGAATTTTTTTGGTGTGGCAAATGAAGAATATGGTGTTGAAATTAAGCCTTTGATGTTTTCTGTTAAAATGTTTCTTTTCAAGTTTGACAGAATAATCCCTTATTCTGGCTATGGTATAACCAGGATTAATGTTAAACATACTATTCACAATACTGGTGAAGTTGTTTCAGTTACTGATTATTCCCCTCATTTTTTTTATGGGGGTGAATTTTTTGAGAAAAAAATGTTTTCAATTTTCGGCGAGCTTAAATATTTTCTTTCAAATTCACATAATCTTAATATCAGAGGTACTAATTATAAAGTTGAAACAGATAAATTCATTCTGACTTTTGGTGTTAAGTTTTATTTCAATGGCTGATTCGTTGGCGATTTTTAAATATTACGATAAATACTGTGATTACTGAGATTATTGAAAGATATAAAAAATCCTGTGATAGTATCGAAAAATCTGCTCCTTTTAAAAATATTCCTCGTGAAATCCTCATAAAATAAGTCAATGGATTAACATAAGCAATTATTTTAATCAAAAGTGGCATATTGGCGATTGGAAAAACAAATCCTGATAATAGCATTGCAGGAAATACAAAAAAGAAAGATGTCATCATTGCCTGCTGCTGGGTTGAACTTACTGTTGAAATTAAAAATCCTATTGATAAAACAGCAAGAAGATAAATTGCTGTTGCAAAGTATAATAAAAAAAAGCTTCCTTCAAAGGGGATTTTGAAATGAAGATTTGCAACAAGAGCGATAATTGTAACATCAATAAATCCAATCAACGCAAAAGGAATAGTTTTACCTAAAATAAATTCATAATTTTTCAGAGGAGTTACCATAATCTGTTCAATTGTTCCAGCTTCTTTTTCCCGGACAATCGCCATTGCTGAAAGCAGTATTAATACAACTGTAACAATCATTGCAAGTACACCTGGTATAAAAAAATAATTAGAATAAAGGTTTGGATTAAAAAAAGCACTGGTTTCAACTGAAACTGGCATTGTTATTTTTGTTGCTTTGATTTCTGAGCCTTTATCAATATTGAAGTTTTTAACTATTTCCTGAATGTATTTTAAAATGTAACTAGCTGTATTTGAATCAGTTCCATCAATTAAAATCTGGATTTTTCCAGTATTGTTAGAATATATATTTTTTTCAAAATTATTTTCAATAATTATGCCTGCTCTTATTGTTCCTTTCTGAATATTATTTTCAATTTGGCTGATATTTTCTGCATATCCAGTGTTTATAAAATATCTGCTTGAAGTAAATTTCTGAATTATATTCTGACTTTCGACTGTTTTATCTAAATCAAGTACGCTTATTTTAATATCCCGGATATCTGTATTTATAGCATATCCAAAAATTATTGACTGAAAAACTGGAATAAAAAAAATGATTACAAGCATGCGGGGATCACGCCATAATTGAATAAATTCTTTTTTTATCATTGCAAAAATTCTCTGCATTTAAATTTCCTTTTTAAATTTTAGTCTGGCAAGTCCAATAATTATCACCATATATATTGTAAGAAAACTGAGCTCAGTAATAATAAATCCAAGCCCGTTCCCTTTTAAAATAATCGCTTTTATAAGTGTTACAAAATACCTTGCTGAAACCACTCTTGATATAGTCTGAACAGGCAGCGGCATATTATAAATGTCAAAAATAAATCCTGAAAGTAAAAAAGCTGGCAAAAATGTTGTTACAAGTGCAAGTTGACTTGCAACAAGCTGTGATTTTGCAATTACACTCAGTAATATTCCAAATCCAAGTCCACCAAATAAAAAAAGAGAAGATGAAAAAAGAAGAAGTAGAAAATTCCCTCTGAATGGAACATTAAAAATAAAATAACTTGTGCCTACACATATAAACAGGTCGATTATTCCCATTACAAAATAAGGTATTATTTTACCTGTGATTATTTCAGATTCTGTAACAGGGGAGGGGATTAAGCCTTCAAGTGTTCCTGTTTCGTATTCTCGGGCTATTGTAAGTGAGGTGAGCAGAGCCGCAATAATCATCATAATTACAGCTATAAGTCCGGGCACAATATAATTTCGAGATTTCATTTCTTCGTTAAACCATACTCTTGGAATTATCTCAACAAATGGTTTTGCCTGATTTAATAATTTATTCTGCCATTCAAATGTCAGTGCTTCAATGTAGGATAAAGCAATAGATGCTGTGTTAGAATCGCTTCCATCGATAACAAACTGTAATTTTGCTGGTTGATTATTGTTTATTTTTGATGAAAAATTCTCTGGTATGGTAAGTATTCCAGTTAACTGACTCTTTATTAAAAGTTGTTCAAGTATTTCAAAATTTTCTGCAAAAAATTTTATTTCAAAATACTCTGAGCCTTGCAGTCTGGATATAAAATCTCTTGATAAATCTGATTTGTCGTGGTCAATTATTCCGACAGGTATGTTGTTTACATCCATATCAAGAGCATATCCAAAAAGAAAAAGCATTAAAACAGGGATTATAAGTCCCATAATAAGCGAACGAGGGTCGCGTATTATATGCAGGGTTTCTTTTTTTGTTATTGCTTTAATATTTCTTAAATTCATAATTTTTCTCTGCTGTATTTAATAAAAACATCTTCTAAAGTTGGGTTTATTTTCTTGAAATCTGATATATCATTACGATTTTCTGCAAAACTTTTTAATTTGTTTAAATCTGTTTGATTGTTTTTATCAATGTTTATGTGAAGACCTTTTCCATAATAATTAATTTCAAGCTGGCTGAATTCTTTTTCAAAAATTTTTTTAAGATTAATAGAATTATTTGATATAATTTCATAAATATCAAAATCTATTGAGTTTTTCAGTTGTTCAGGAGTTCCGTGAGTAATTAGAGAAC
>JBAZDD010000234.1:0-3964 GCA_041654635.1 Candidatus Muiribacteriota bacterium | reverse complement strand
AATATACCGCCAACAGCAGTAAGTGAAGCATGCTGAGCAACCTCAATCTGTGAATTAGGAGTAAATTTTACAATTGTTCCAGGCATAATTATAAGTTTCACCCCTTGTTTAACCTGAAGATTACCTGAAACAATATATTGTTTATCAGAATACCATATTGTATTTTCATTTATACCATCAACATATTCTAAATCAGTCTGAATTATTTCATGACTTAACAGGTGAGGAATAACCCTTGTACTGTGAGAAGTTCTCCAGTTTGAAACAGTTGCATAAATAATATGGGGTGGTAATGTGTTATCTTTACTTTCAACTGTTACTTTAATTGTTTTTTTCTTCAATTTTTCTTTAATTGCGAATAATCCATTGTCAGTAGCTGCAAAAATCGTATTATTATCAGTACTTACAATCAGACTGTTTATTATAGAAGCATTAGAAATTTGGACTTTTTTTCTTTCAATCAGTTTATTATTTTCTCTATCATAAGTGTGAAAAGTATTATTTTCAGCAATATAAACAAACCGATTATCCCATGATAAAGCAAGTGCTTCAACAGTAGAAATATCAACATTTACAGTTTTACTCAAAGAAAAATTCTGAGCTTCATTAAACTTGATTTGAAATTTTTTTAAAACTAACTCTGAAAAATCAGAAGTGTTATCATCCTGAATTCGAAACCCTACAGTAAGCATGTTTGTTGGAGGAATGTTAAATTCTTTATTATAAACTCCACCACCTGTTATTTTGTCAATTATCAGAGCATCATCAATACCATTTTTTAAATCAAACTGCTGTTTTGTAGCAACATAAGGAAACACAAAAAACTCAAGACTGTCACCTGAAAAATCATACTCAAGAATAACATTCATTTTTCTCAAATATTTTGGAACAGGAAACACCAGAGTTTTATAAATTATAACATCACCTTTATTTGAAAATTCGTCACTGTCAACAATTGATTTTGTATTAATTACAACCTGCTGTCCACCCTCATGATAAAAATTAAATCCTTTTTCAAGATTATAGCTGGCAAAGTTATATCCTGAAAAAGCTGTAAAATCGTCTCCAAACTCATCCTGATAAGAAAAGACATCAATTTTTCCATTATCGCCAAATGCAAAAAAAACATCTTCTTTATCAATATTTAAAAGCTTTGAATAATCCTGATAACCATAATCATCTTTTATTGAATTTCTTATAAGGGAAAGATTTGAACTGCCTGAAGAAATAAGAGTATTTCCTGTGGCAGATTGAATAAGCTCTCCCCCCGCTGATTCTGTCTGAGTAATTTTTCCTGTAAAAGTATCAAGAAAATAAATTCTTGAATGAGATTTTGAATTCATAAAAAGTTGTTTTCCATCTTTTGAAATCAAAATATCATCAATATCAGAAAAATAGCTGTAAGTCTCTTCGTCAGTCAAATCAGAAGATACAGAAAGCACTCCTGTTCCATCTGTCATATATATTCTATTGGCTGAAAAGCAGAAAGATTTAAGATTATTTCGACGATAAAAAGTTATTTCAGAAAAGGTATTTTTATCAATAAGATATATTCCATCTGTCGCAAGAACATAAATATTATCGCCAGCTGTAATCATATCAATATTTTTATGACCACTGCTTGTTCTAACCCATTCATCTACATTACCTGTTGCTGTTGCTATGTTGAATGTATGAACACCATTTTCACCAAGTATTATTGCTTCTGGTGAATAATGGGACATTTCTATTTTTTTAATAAGAAGGTTGCTTCCTGCAAAAACTTCATTCCAGGCAGTTAAGTCCCCCTTGTTAGTTATCTTTATACCCTGAGATAAATTTTCTTCACCACCTGCAAGAAATTCCCCATTAATATGAGAATATACAATGGTATTAAGCTCTCTTATATCTTCGGTTGCCAGATGAACCCATTTATTTGTCACGCTCTCATCACAATAATAAGCGTGAACATACATGCCAGCAGTTGTAACATAAATTATGTTATTAAAAGAATCAAAATAGGCTGAGGTAATTGAAGTTGTCATTGTAGAATCATATTCTTTTTCATCAATTACTGTTTCAGGATTATTATAATCAGCTATTATTATTTTCCCGTCAGCACCAAGAACAAGTTTTCCCATATTAACATAAATAAAATGAACATCAGTATAATTTCCGATTTTTACTGAATCAATAAAAAGACCCCTGTCTGTAGCTATTGCAATGTTTCCACCAACAAGATTTACCGCGCGAATTTCACCAAAATCAACACCTTCAATCACTCCAGATTGAACAAATTGACCTGGTGTGTAGGAAAGCATTTCAATTTTATCACCTAAATTTGCGTAAATAATTTTTGAATCAGGTGAAATTTCAATATTTAATACGGGTTCAACAAAAGAATAATCTGCCTCGATTTCATCAGCAAATGGCAGCCCTGCAAACACTGAATTAGACTCGTAATCAACTCCAAAAATACGGGTTCCGTCTCTTGAAATTTTAAGTGAACCTGATTTTCGTGGAAAAGATATAAGCTGTTCTTCTTCAAATTTTAATCCATCTTCGGCAGATAATACATTACCTTCTTCATTAAAAATCTCAACAAATCTTTTGTAATTTTCATACTGAAGAAGAGTGTTTCCTGACAAATCCTTTATCTGACCAAAATCTTCAACATAACCAAGATAATCATCTACATCATTAAAATCTTTTCTTTCATTTTCATTAGCTTCTCTGCCAATACTTCCATAATGGACTGGATCTTCATAATGCCTGTTCATAATTTCCTGAAGCAGTTCCTGACCCAGCATATCCATGTTAAAATCAGTTTCAGTAGCCTGAGTACTTCTTAAACCAACTATAAAAGACGTTAGAAGAGGACCAACAATAATTGTAACAAGAGCCATTGTTATAACAATTTCAGCAACAGTAAACCCTTTTTTTACAACCATATTTTAATCCCCCAAAGGATCTTTGCAGTAAAAATTAAGGGTCTGTGCAGTAAAAATTTACCGAAGGTAAATTTGGACGGCCTGACCCAGTTAAAATTTGTACCGCCTGACCCAGAATTCATTTATAATAATACCTTGTTTTTTAAATAAAAGTTACTTAAAAAATTGGTATATTAAAAAGATTTCCACTAAGAATATCAATAATTCTCCACCTGTTTTCACTATTTTTTTCAAATTTGAATAATGTAAAGTCAGACTTCTTTGAAGTTACACCAGTATCAGTCTGAGTTACATCAACTTCCCAGTCAATTCCCATTTCAATATTTTTTCCGAATGTGATAAAATTTCTTATATCATAACGAATATAAAAATAATCATACTCATAAAAATGCTCAATTATATTTTCGCTTAATCTTGTAATATCCCCCATGAATTTTTCTTCATTAAAGTATGCCATTACACCTGAATATTGCTCATGTCTGATATAATTTGCAAAATTTTCCATATATCTTTCAATCTGCTCTCTGTCAGTTTCGTTTATAAAGTTGATTTTAATATTTATAAATGTCTGCCCTGACAGAACTCCATCCTTATCTTTTGCCCTGAGTCTTACTACATACTTACCTTCAGGAGTTGGTTGAAACTCATATCGAAACGGAGAAACACCCTCAGCTTCTACATAAGTTTCGCCACCATCAATTGAAATCATCACAGAAGTTATATCCTGAGCCAGAGTTGCAGAAATTTCACCTTCAATCAATACTTTATTTCTAATAAGATCATCTTTATTAAGATAAATTTCAGCTGCTTCATTAACACTGAAATTACATACTCGAAGATTAGACATTCTCAAGAAAAACGCCTGAGTTTCAAAAATTCTCTCTCTTGCCTGCTGGATTTTACTTTCAGGTCGTGTAATTTTTGCTTTTGTCATAATCTGAGCTGGTTGTGCTGTGTTAGGTTCAGGTTCAACAGGACCTTTTTCATCTGTAATAATAGTCTGATAACCACCTAATACTCTTAATTTTCCATCT
>JBAZDD010000233.1:0-3991 GCA_041654635.1 Candidatus Muiribacteriota bacterium | reverse complement strand
ATAGAGGATATAATTGAAATTTCGGATGACAGCAATTTAAATCTTGACAGTATCAGTGAAATATTTGAAGAAACAGAAACTCAGGAACAGACAATACCAGAAGATTCAACAGTTGATGATATTATCAAAATTAATGATGAAACTCCAGTTGAAGAAACTATCATAGATGAACCCGTTGTAGAAAAGAATGTTGAGGATGATAGTATAATAGAAATTAATACTGATGATAATCTCAATCTTGAAAATGTTAATGAGCTGTTTGAAGAAAAAGAAGAAATAAAATCTGATTCAGATGGAATTTCAGAAATTAACACTGATAATGATACTGAAAATGAAAATTTTGTAGAAGAAATTATCAAACCTGAAGCAGAACCTGAAAAACCTGCAAATAATGAAGAACAGGTTATAGAAATTAACACTGATGAACTTGAAGACGCCGACCTTTCTAATCTGATAATTGAAGATGATGAACCAATCCAACCTGAAACAGAAGAAATCGTCGCTCAACCATACACTCCACCAACCGATGATACACAGGATGTAATAGAAATTAATACCACAGATTTTGGAGATGACGATTCTATTGAAAGCCTTTTACTTGATGATGAAAATTCTTCTTTACAAACAGAAAATTCAACAGAAGAAATTTCTACTGAAGACGAGCTCATTATAATTGACGATGTTGATGCAATTGAAATTGTTGAAGCTACTGAAGAAGAAAAAGAAAAAGATAAAATCGAAATTGAAGAAAAAATAGTGCCACCACCAGTTGAAGAAAATCCAGAACCAGTAAACGAAATTCAACAGGATAAAAAAAATGAGTCACCTGTTAAATCAGATGACCCATTCAGTGGTTTAGACTTATAAAAAATTAATTAAAATACTTGCCAACTATGTGTTCAAGTTTTTTTACAATATTTTTATCAACTGTGTTTTTCGATGTCTGTATAGCATATTTTGCCGCAGTATGACATGAACATTCTTTTTTAATATTCAATTTTGGAAGAAGTGCTTCTAAAACTTTTTTTGCTTTTGAAATATTTTCACTCATAGTTTTTAAAACAACTTCAACACTTACATCTTCAGTGTGCCATACATCATAATCAGTAACAAGAGAAATGTTTGCATAAGCAATTTCAGCCTCTCTTGCAAGTTTTGCTTCTGGTATTCCAGTCATTCCGATAATATCAAATCCAAAATGTCTGTAACTATGTGATTCAGCTCTTGTTGAGAAAGTAGGACCTTCAATACATACATAAGTTCCGCCTTTGTGAACGTCAACTCCAGTTTCAACAGCAGCTTTATATACTTCAACAGAAAGCTCTTTACAGTATGGGTCAGCGACAGCTACATGACCAACAAGTCCTTTTTCAAAAAAAGTTGAAGGACGGATTCCTTTTGTTCTGTCAAAAATCTGATCAGGAATAACAAATTCCCCTGGTTTAATACCTTCTTTTAATGAACCAACAGCAGTAACAGCAACAATATATTTTACACCAAGTTTTTTTAAAGCATAAATATTTGCTTTGTAAGGTACTTCACTTGGAAGATACAGATGACCTCTACCATGTCTTGGTAAAAAAGCAATCTCTCTGTCACCCATTTTTCCAATCATTACACTGTCAGAAGGAGCTCCAAAAGGAGTTTCTACTTTTTCTTCACGAATATCTGTAAGCCCTTCTAAATTATATAAACCACTTCCACCAATAACAGCTATTTCTGGCATTCTACCTCCCTGAATTATTTATTGTCAGATTATTATACCCTATCTTAACTTCACAATCAATTATTCTGTTCCCAAATTCGACTTCATTAAAAAAAACAGCATCCCCAAAAAAAGCAATTTTTTCAAGCGTTTTATGAGTTCTGTCAATAACAGGTTCTTTTTTATTATTCCATCCCATTACATAATCATAAAAAACATCAAGTGTGAGAGCAACTCTCTGATTGCTAATTCTTTCGAACCACAAAATAGCTTTCAAACCAACCATCTCAATATTATAAACAGGTTCATCATTAACCCATGAACTGTAAATAACTGGTGATGTTTTAGAAAATTCCCATGTTTTTATACTTTCAAGCTCTTTCTCATACTCCATAATTTCATAATCTCTTACAGCAATTTTCAAAAAAACCGGAAAAGACTGACTTAAAACAGTTAATTTAGTGTTTGAAGAGTCCTTTTTTTTTATATAAGTTTCTATAAAATCTATTCTTTCAGGAACGTCATAAATAATAATCATATTAGATTGAGATACAAAAGAATAAGAACCCTGAGATGAAATATTTTTTGCAAGAAACTCTTCATATTCTGAAAAAGAAGTCCATGACAGCTGAATTGTTCTCAAAACTGTATTAGAATAAATTAAAAAAATAGAGTTTATCAAAAAAAACAGCAAAACAAATTTTTTCATAAACGTTTAATTACCAATGATGTTTAACTGACTTCCACCAACAGAAGAGCTTATTATAACCGGTTTAATATCATCAGAAATATTATCAGTCAGTTTTAGCAATCTGCCAGATTCAATTTCAAGTATATAAATATTTTTCTGATTATAAAAACCTGCAGAAAACACCATAAAATTATCATCAGGAGTAAAAGAAAATCTGTTAAAATAATCCCAGCCCCCAGTTTTTGTCATTTTAAAATTTGTAAGCTGTTTTTTTTCTGTGCCGTCAGATTTCATTATATATAATTCATAATTACTTTCAGTATCAACTGCCGCAAAAACAATTCTGTCGTTTTTTGTTGTCCAGTTAGGATAATATTCATCAATTTCAGTAGTTTCAGTGATGTTTTCAGGACGGGAATTTTTATCCATATCAACTACAAATATATCTCTTAAAAGTCTTCCTCTGCTGTTAGGGATGGTTTTAAGAGATGAATATACTATTGAATTTCTTGTTGGAGCCCATCTTGGATATTCCTGCCTTACAACACTATTTTCAATATTAGAAAGTCCTCTTCCGTCAATTGAAATATGGGCAACGTTCTGTTCATTATGCAATCCGGTGGTAAAAAGAATTTTTTCACCAGTCGGAGAAAAATCTTCATTGAAATCATCAACTGAATTGGAAGTAAGTCTTAAAAGATTACTTCCATTTTTATTAATTCTGTAAATTTCATAGCCTGTTGTCCCACGAAGAGATGAAAAAACAATAGACTTTGAAACAGGAGAATACATTAAATTAACAATCCTGTAATCATTATTATTAAAAACTACATTATTTTCATTTTTTACTGTATTAAAAATGTGAATATTATCTTCATTTGCATAGATAAATTCCTGAGAGCTGTCACCAATAGTAAAATCTCCAAACCTTAAATTACGAGCAACAAGTCTTCTATTTTCACCATTCATTTCCATCTGAACAAGATTACCAGCCTGCTTGGAAATATCATAATTCATATAAACAACTTTTAAACCACTTTCAATAACTCTTTTCAATCTTAAATCAAAATATTGCTTACTCTCAACATAATTTACAAAATCTCTCATTCTGACATTGTTCGGATTATACTGAAGATAAATTTCAGCATAACCTTTTGCCTTTTCAAGATCACCAATTTTTCTCAAAGCACCAACAAGAGCTTCATAATATTTAGGTTCATCTGATTTAATTCTTATAGCCTGCTGATATTTACCTATAGCATCATGAACCTGATTATTCTGCTCAAAAGTTACACCTTCCATAAAAAGTTTTTCATTTTCAGTTGTAAAAGTAATTTCTTTGTCAAACTGCTCAATAGCTTTTTTTTCTTCCTCTTTCTGTTTTCTCTGGGAAATCTCCTTTAAAGTTTCTAACTGTTCTTCAGGAAAGTCAATTTTATCATTTCTGTCAGCCGGAATTCTGTCACCATAACCATGTAAATTACAGAAAAGTTTACCATTAACTGTTATAAAATAATCCCCGCCAAGAGGACATTTCGGATGTTCAAATTTTGTTGAAACATATTGTGATAAAATTTCAGTTTTTTCTGTTGTCA
>JBAZDD010000232.1:0-4005 GCA_041654635.1 Candidatus Muiribacteriota bacterium | reverse complement strand
AAATAATATTCCAACAATCCCTCTTGCTCTGATTTTTTCAGAAAGAAATAAAAATGAAGCAAAAACCATAAATACTGGAATAGTTGCAACAATAAGAGAAGCAACCGTGGATGAAACATAAAGAAGTCCCAGACTTTCCCCGACAAAATAAAGAAATGGTTCACAGAAAGCAAGAAGCATGAATAAAGGCAAATCTTTTTTTTCCAGTTTAGGAGCATTTTTCTCAAATTTTATTGCTAAAACAAATAAAAGAGCTGCTGAAATAAAAAGTCTGAAAACAAGCACGGTAAATGGATGATAAAACTCATAAATTATTTTAATCCATACAAAAGAAATTCCCCAGAAAGCCATGGCTAAAATATTCAAAAAATAAATTAAATAAGTGTGTCTCTGTTCTGTCATTATTCCTCACTCAATGGTATTTCAATTATTATTTCGGTTCCACGCTCAGGTTGAGACTGAATTCTAAATTTACCCATCAGAGCATTCACTCTTTCCTGCATACCTGTTATACCAAGTTTTTTATTTTCAGTATCATTGGCGAGAGCTTTTATATCAAATCCTCTACCATCATCTTTTATTATATATTCAAGACGATTTTTAAATTTTTTAAGTTTAATATTAACAAATTTCGCCCGACTGTATTTTATTATATTTGTAATAGCTTCCTGTGTAATTCTGTAAATAGATATTGAGATTTCTTCAGGAATTTTTGAAGATTCAATGTTAGTTGAAAAATTAATTCTCAAATTATGGTCATTTTCAACTTTTTCAAAATAAAGCTGAAGACTTGCCGCAATGCCAAGCATATCCATATTTGGAGGTCTCAGCTCTTTTGCAATATTTTTAAGTTTTGATATTGAATCTTTTAAAATATTCTGAGTTTTTACCACAAGTTTTTTAGCTTCAGATTTATTATTTTCTTTGATTTCTTCATTAATCAGATTCAAATTTGCACCAATTGTTATAGCCATTGTTCCAAGTTCATCATGAAGGTTTGCCGACAGAATCTTTTTCTCTTCTTCACGAATCTGAGTAATTCTTTTAGCATATTCTTTCATTTTAAGTTCAGATTTTTTTAAAGCATCTTCGTATTTTTTTTTCAAAGTAATATCATGAGCAATACCTTCAATACTGATAATTTTACCTTTTTCATTTTTTATCGGGATTTCAAGAATGTGTAAAGTTCTTACTCCACCATCTTTGGTGATATGCTCAATTTCATAAGGTTCAGAAGAATTTTTTTTATAATTTGTTTTAAAAAAACTTTTAACTTTATTATTTACAGGATTATTGGTGAAATATTGAGAAACATTACCTTTAAACTCTTCCGGGGTGTATCCGAGAACATTTTTTATTGATGGAGAAGAATAAAGAATCTCACCTTCGGGAGTATGGGAAAAAAAGAAATATTCACCTTTTAAATTTTTTACAAATAAAGCCAATCGGTCTTCTAAAAGTTTTTTGTGTTTTTTTTCAATATCAAGATTTTTTCTTGCTTTTTCTTCAGCTTCAACTGTAACAGCCTGTTTTTCAATAAGATTATCAGTGATTTTCAGGAAAAAAAACAGAATTGAAGTAAAAATTACAAAATAAAAAGATTTATAAATCTGCCCTGTAATATCTGAAGAAACAATTTCTTTTAAAAGCGTATTTTCAATATGCGAATATCTTATAATGTAAACAAAGTTAAAAATAAATAGAGAGTAAAGACCTGAAAAAACAACAAGTCTTTTTCTATAACCAAGAGAAGCAAGCAGTGTATAAACAAAAAAAAGAAAAATTGAAGCAGAAGTAGTATGAGCAGTCGATGAAATGTTTTTTGAAGATAAATAATTATGAACACCAATCAAAGTTAAATCAGAAAAAAGAAGAAAATGACCAAAATAACTTCTGGTAAAACCCATTTTTTTAATAATAACTGAAAAAAAACCGGTAAAAAGTGCAACAGAAAGAATGAAAATTAATTCAGGAGTTCGACCAGTTGAAAAAATAGTATCAAACCAGGCTAGTATTATAATAAATCCAAAAATAACATGTCTCAGAAAAAAAGCCAGTTTATCACCTTTCTGCGCTTCGTCAAAAAAAATGCTGTCTAAAATTGATGATTTCATAAAAACATTATAATATTAAAGCAGAGAAAATAAAAGACCGTAAATAAAAACGCGAAAGAAACGCGGGTGAAACGGGAATGAAACGCGAATGAACCTTAAGAGCAGTGAGCCGGGGTCAAGCTCTCGATCATTCGCACATTTGTAAAAATGTCGTAATGTTGAGACTTGACCCCTAAGAGAAGGAGTTTATAATGATTAATGTTTTACTTGCCGATGACCATGCAGTTGTCCGGGCAGGAATAAAATCAGTAATAGAAAGAAAAGATATAAAAGTAATAGCTGAAGCCTCAGATGGTGAGGAAGTTCTAAAAATATCATCAAACCTTAAACCAGACATATATATACTTGATGTATCAATGCCAAATCTTAACGGAATTGAAACCTCACACAGAATACTCAAAGAAAACCCGCAGGCAAAAGTAATAATACTCAGCATGCATGATGATAAAACATTTGTGGAAAAAGCCTTTAAATATGGGGTGAAAGGTTATATTTTAAAAGAAAGCGCAGTAGAAGAAATAATCACTGCAATCAAAGAAGTTTATTCAGGTAATTTTTATCTTTCACCAAGAATATCTCACTATATAATAAGTGGATTTTTATGGAATAATATGAATGAAGAACAACGAGAAGAAACCACTCTTACCCAGCGAGAAAAAGAAGTTCTTCAGATGATAGCAGAAGGACTTACAAGTAAAGAAATTGCAGACAAATTATGCCTTTCAGTCAATACAGTTCAAGTTCACAGAAAAAATATCATGAAAAAATGTTCAGCACACAAACAGACCGACCTTGTAAAAGTAGCTCTAAAAGAAGGTTTAATCAAAATCTAGTTTTTATCTGAGTGGGGTTTGTGCCGTCCGAATTACATTTGGAAGGCCAGACCCCTAAATTATTTTTCCAACTAACCTGTTTTAGGTATTAAATTACCCTGTTTATGTAATTACCAGAATCCCCATAAAGTGAGATAATAATATTAGAAGCAGTGAGTCGGGGTCAATGTCTCGATCATTCGCACATTTGTAAAAATGTCGTAATGTTGAGACTTGACCCCTAAGTTAGTAAGTGAATAAGTGAGTAAGTAAGAACGTTAGAAACACAAACAAAGCTAAAGATTAAAAACAAGGAGGAAAAATGAATTTGACTGAGCATTTACTAGAACACTGGCATTATTACGAAAGAATAATAAAAGCTATATGTAAAAAAAATACTGATGAAAAAATGTCAGAAATATTACTGAATATGAAAATTTATAATTTTAAAACATACTCAGAAACAGAATGTAGAAACTTTATTTTAAATTATATTAATTAAATTGAGGCTAAAATGAAAAAAATTATAATTTTCATACAGGACGAAACAGAAAGGAACAAATTAAAAAATGAACTTACAAAAAACAATAAATTAATAATAGCAGCAGATGCAGAAAATTTTGATGATTTTAATGCAGTAATAAAAGAATATGATTTTGATACAATTATTGCCAGCCATGAATGTACGGGATTCCCGAAATTCAATGAATATATAAACTCATTAAATAATTCCAAAGAAATATTTCTAATATCAACAGAAAAAATCGATTATTTTGAAAAAAAATCAATTCACATAAAATATTTCTCAGACATAAATCAAATTAAAAACTTTTTATCCAGCAATTCTCAATGAAGTTTTTTCATCCATAAAATATCGAACAAAAACAATATCACTCACCACAAAACGAGGGGTCAGGCCACATAAGTAAGCTTAATCTTGGGCGCGGCGCAGACCCCATTGCTGACCTTCGACAATTTTCAGGTTTCCATCTTCATCTGATTAATGCTTTATTCTTTTATTTCTCCGTTATTGTTCGTTTTAATTGTTTTTGTTCTTTGTTTTTAAGGTTTACTCGCGT
>JBAZDD010000231.1:0-4019 GCA_041654635.1 Candidatus Muiribacteriota bacterium | reverse complement strand
TCATGGAAAAATACAGGCTGAAGAAAAAACTCATAATCTTTACTCTCGTGGTCCCGAAAAACAGGGTGGTGCTGCTTATCTTGGGGGATTACTTAAAAAGCTTCAAAAACAGTATAAAAATGTAATAACAGTTGATTCAGGTGATATTTTTGATGGAGCATATATTAATGATAAATTTGAAGGACTTCCACAGATTGAAATAATGAATAATCTTAAATATGATTTATTCTGTCCGGGTAATCACGATTTCAGATTTTCACTTGACAAACTTATTGAATATGGGGAAAGTTCAAGTTTTGATATAATTGGCACAAATATAGTTTATAAAAATAATTTTCAACCAGTTTTTAATCCCTGGAAAATTATTGAGAAAGATGGAATAAAAATCGGGTTTCTTTCATTTCTTCTTGATGCATCGGTTTATAAACTTACAGCTCCTGAAATAAGAATAGTTGAACCTGAACAGATTGCTGCTCACTGGATAAGTGAATTGAAAAAAAATGGTGCAGATATTATTGTTTTTTTAAATCATCTTGGATTATCTGAAGACAGGAAACTTGCTGAAAAATTCTCGCCCGATATTATAATTGGTGGTCATTCTCATTCTGTATTAAAAAAAGAAGAACGAATTAATAATACTGTTATTGTTCATGCTGGAAGTTATTACAGTCATCTGGGACAGCTTAATCTTAAGTTTAATGAAAATAAAAAATTGAAAATTGATTATGTTCTTCATGAAATAACTTCAGAAAAAATTGAAAAAGATAATGAAATTGATGAAATAATAAATAAATTTTATAAACAGGTAAACGAAAAACTTGGTGAAAAATTAGGGGATTTGCCTGTAAATTTAAGCAGAAAAGGGAATAAGCAGACTTCGAGCCTTTATAAATTTATTGTCAAGGCAGTTATGGAAGAAACAGAAGCAGATATTGCAGATATTAACATGGCGGGGATGAGAGCTGATTTAAAAAAAGGAAATGTTACACTTAAAGATATATATAATATACTACCTTTTGATAACGAAGCTGTTTATGCAAAAATATACGGGCGTGATTTTATCAGAGACAGATATCTTTTCAGCAGTTCTCCAGTAATAGAAGATAAACTTTATACTGTGGTTACTAATTCTTATGTTGCCTCTTTATCACCAGCTTTCAGAAATTCGAGAGAAAAGTGGGTTGATTCCAGAAGTTTCAGGGATATTGTTGCAGATTATATAAGAAATAATTATTGAATTGGTGTTGAATAGAGCTTTAATGTGTGTTAATATTAATTATACTATCTGAAAGCCGGGGGAACCTATGAAAAAATTTTTTCTGCTTTTTTTAATTCTTACTGTAATATCTTCATGGGCATGTCCGAGTTATGAGCTTGCTGCAAAAACACCTGAAGAAATGAAAGTTGAGTTCGATACTCTTATTGCAAAAATCAATGATGATTTTGCCCTTCTTCTAAAAACATACGGAAGCCATTCTCTTCCAGAGTTTAAAAGTCTGGTAGCAAACTGGATGACACTTTACACAAGATATGAATGCTGGGTTGATATTACTGAAAATAAAACTGCAAAAACACCTTCTGACAAAACAAGAGATTGGCTTGATAAAATCAAAAATATATCTGTTACGCTTGGAAAAGCAATCAGCCTTTTTACTTCCAGAGATTACAGTTCAAGCAGAGATATTATACTATCAAGTCAGGTTGAGTTTAAAACACTTATTACAGGCACTTTTTTTAATCAGGATAACGAAATGTTTTTAAATTTTTCAGATTTTATCCAAAATAAAAATTATGTTGAATTCAGAAATTATTACAAAAATAATATTAAAAATATTGAATATATGATCAACTATTTAAAAAATAATTCTTCTAAGTATGGATTGACTGAATATTATAATCAGACAGCAAATTTTTATAAAAAACTTGCAGATTCTGTTGACAACAGAGAAAAATTTGAATATACAATAGAAGAGATTAAAAGAGCTCATGATACTCACAGTATTTTAAGGCATGCTAATCTTGATAATATTAAAAAAATGTGGGCTGAGGTAAAATAAATGAAGTTTATGCTGGGTTCAAAGATTCACAGAGCTACAATAACAGAGTGTGATTTGAATTACGAGGGAAGCTGTGCTATTGATACAAAACTATTGAAAGCAGCAGATATTGATGAGTTTGAAAAAATCCACATTTATAATATTTCAAATGGTCAGAGATTTGAAACATATGCAATTGCTGCCCCTGAAGGAAGTGGAGTTATAGGGCTGAATGGTGCTGCTGCCAGATTAGGTCACAAAGGGGATTTAGTAATTATTGTTACTTATAAATTAATTGATGAAGGAAATATTCTTAAATATAAACCTAAAATTGTTTTTGTTGATGAAAAAAACCAGATAAAAAAATAAGAGGTTTTTTTGTGAGTGAAAATCAGACGGGACTTTATCCGCAGAATTTTTTATATAAAATTATTTTTTATAAACCTATGTTTGATCCAGGGGTTTTTCTTTCAAAACTGACTGAAGCAGAGTTGGATTTTGACAGTGCATACTCTGTTAAAGAATGTAGTGATGATAAATATATCACTCTTACTGTAAAAGTTTTTTTAAAAAACGAATTTTCTGCTGAACAGATTGACAAATTAATCTGTGGAACAGAAGGTGTTATTAATTATTTTTCTATGACGGGATGAAATATGGATTTTGTTAAATTGGCAAAAGAAAGATTTTCTGCCAGAAGCTATATTAACAGAGAAATATCCAGCGAAATTGAGCAGGAGATTCTTGAAGCGCTGAGATGGGCACCATCTGGTAAAAATCAGCAGCCTTGGAAATTTATTGTTATAAAAGATGAGAGTGTTAAGGCTGAGTTGAAAAAAGCCTGTAAAAACCAGAAGTTTATCACTCAGGCACCTTTTATAATTGTGGCATGTGGTTTTGCTGAAAAGGCTTATCCTGCTATGGGTTCTTACTGGAATTCTGTAACAGTGGATGTTTCTATTGCATTAACTTATGCTATGCTTGCAGCTTCTTCTCATAATATAAAATCCTGCTGGGTAGGTGCTTTTTATGAAGACGAAGTTAAAAAAGTTCTTAATATTCCTGAAAATGCAATGGTTGTATCCATTATGGCATTTGGTTACACAGAAGAATCGAGAAAAACTGACAGAAAACCGGTAGAGGAAATAGTTTGTTATGACAGGTTCAGTTAAAGATTTACTCTCGGTAGAGAAGCCATCAAGATATTTTCCTTTTGAACTTGGAAGAGCAGACAAAAAATGGGATAATAAAAAACTTTCTTTTTGCCTATCCTATCCTGATTCTTATGAAATAGGAATGTCTAATCTTGGTCTCAGAATTATATATTCTCTTTTAAACTCATTCGAAAAAGTTGTTTGTGACCGTATATTCTGTCCTTTTTCTGATATGGAAGAAAAATATAAAAATCAGAATTATGATTTTACAAGCATTGAACATAATAAAAAATTAAATGAATTTGATGTACTCGGATTTACTTTTCAATATGAACTTTTATACACTAATTTTTTGACAATTCTTAATCTCGGCTCAATTGACTTTGACAAAAGTAAAAGAAATGATGAACAACCAATTATTATTGCCGGTGGTCCTGCAATGTTTAATCCAGCAATAATGAGAAAATTTGCAGATTTTATTTTCGTAGGTGAGGCGGAGCAAAGTCTTAAAATTTTTACTGAATATTTAATAGATTTTAAAAATAAAAATGCTTCAAGAAGTTATATTATTCAAAATATGCCTGAAATTGAAGGGGTATTAAACACACATAAACCTTCCAAAGTTAAAAGAACCTGGGTAGAGGATTTTGAAAACTGTTTTTTTCCTGATAAATGGCTTGTACCATTATCTTCAATCACTCATGACAGAATTTTTCTTGAAATAATGAGAGGATGTCCACATGGATGTAGATTCTGTCAGGCCGGATTTCTATACAGACCTTTAAGATATCGTTCTGTTGAAAAACTTAAAAATATAGCTGATAAACTT
>JBAZDD010000230.1:0-4035 GCA_041654635.1 Candidatus Muiribacteriota bacterium | reverse complement strand
TTTTACGTAAGCGATAAAAAAATGTCATTTGTTCCTGGTTCCACAATAAAATTTTCAGCTGAAGCTTTTGATCAGACTGAAAAAGGCTCGAATAATAAATTAGGTCTTTACAGTATCGAACTTGTTATTGATACCAAAAAACATTATGAAGTCAAATTTGACACTTTACCAATAAATGACAGATTTTATGCTGAAAGACATTTTAATTATTCACAAACTAACCTTGGACCAACAGTTTATTCTTACAGACTATATAATCCCAAAACATCTCAAGGAAAAGTCACACTGGATAAAAATATTTCATCTGTAAAAATTATACTTGGTGATTATGCTGGTAATAAATCTGTTGTTTTAATTGATATGGAACCAGTTGAAAGATTCAATCCTGTTAATGAAATTTCTTATGAACTTTCAAAAGAAATGACTGTAAATAAAACTGTTTATTACAGCGAAAATAAAATAGGAATTGCAATTAAACCTTCTCTTAATCTTAGAACAGAGCCTGAATTGAAAATAGGCGATACAGTTTATCCTTCCTTTTTTAACAATAATCAATTTTTCTTTTCTATTCCATATTTAAATTTTCCTGAAACAGATTTAATATTAACAGATTTTGCGGGAAGAAATTTTGTTAAACCAATTAAACTTGACTGTGCAATGATTTATAATGGTGTTAAATTTGATGATTTCATAATAAAAGGTGATAAAAATATTTATATGGGATTTTCCACAGCAAAAAATGAATGTGCAAAAACAAAAACTTTAAATATATTTCCTGAAAACAAATATATGGAAAATTTTTATGAAATAAAAACAGCAAATAATTCCTTTGACAGTTATTCATCTTTTTACTCATATAATAACATAACAAAACGATGGAATTTTCTAAAATCAGAAAGAATTCAGGGAGTGTTATCAACAAAAACAAATAAAACCGGTTCTTTTGCAGTGCTTGAAGATAAAACTCCTCCTGAAATCAACATGGCATATAAAGGAAAAAATGTTGTGATAAATTTAAGTGATGATTTAAGTGGATTAAACTCTGATACACTAAATCTTTATCTTAATGGGAAAAAATTGCTTTTTCACTATGATATTACAAGACAGAGAATAAATCTGTCTCTGCCAGATGATGAGAATGAATTTACCACTCTTGAAATATCTGTCAGAGACAATCAGGGAAATATTTCAACAAAAAAAGAGATTTGGTAAAAATAAATTAAAGCCGGGCAGAACATGTTCTGCCCCTACAAAAACTTGAAAGCAATAGTTGACAGCAAAAAACATTAAATCATTACGAAAAAAACTTCATAGATAATTGCTGTTTATTTACTAAAAGCGGTTGTTATTGCATTAACAATCTGGTATTGAGTCTGTGTTGAAGGTTCATTAATAATATTACCTGCAACTCTGAACTGTGGTTCAGCTTTACCTAAATCACCATTAAGATAATACAGTACACCAAGTAAAGCATGCACCTGAGCATTGGTAACTCCTGTATTATTTTTGAATTCATATACGTAATTTACATTTTGAAGATTAAGACCTTCAAGCAGAGAAATGCCTTTCGAGAAATTTTTACTATTCATCGTCGATAAATAATAACCCGCCATTCCTACTTTGGCATCATCAGACAGCTTTGTAGCTTTATCAAAATATTCACCTGCTTCCTGAAAACCATTAGTTTTAACTGTTGCCCAGCCAAGACCATTGTATAAATCAGCTTTTGTTTTATCATCAAGCGAAGCTTCATTTTCAAGGGCTGAAGCAAAAGCAACTTTTGCTGAAGAATATCCACCAGCTTCATAAGCCATCCAGCCAGACGAAACAGCACTTCTGTTTGTAACTTCCTGAACTGTGGTAACACTTTTTGAAATTGAACTGTTACCACAACCTGTAAGTAAAAATATTAAAAGAGAAAGTAATAGCGACCATATTATTTTATTTTTTATACTCATTTTATCCTCCCTACCTTAAAACTGCGATTTTTCCTTTAGTTTTTCCAACACCATTTCCTTTTGCTTCAATTTCATATATATATGTTCCATTTGAAACATTTCTTCCTCTCAAATCGTTACCAAACCAGAAGAAAACTCCATTCTGCATATTAATAAGCCCATCCCGGTAAACAAGTCTTCCATCAACACTGTAAATTCTCAAACTAATCTGTGAAGCTACACTGTCAAGATTGAATGAAAATTCTGCCATATCATTTACAGGATTAGGATAAACTCTTATGCTGTTAAAAGATATTGCACCTGGTGCTCTGAAAATCGTTTTATTTAAAGATTTATTTCCAGCATTATCTTCTGCTTCAACCACAAACTCATTGTCACCTTCACGATAATATGTAGCTGGCGAATATAATATTTTAGAAACTCCTTTTTCTTCTCCAACAAGTTTTCCATTAAGATAAAGTCTGACTGATTTCACACCCGAACCATTTTCGCTGAGTGTAACATCTATTGTCTTTTTACCATCAGTTAAAACATCACCATTTTTTATATTTTTATTAACTTCAGGAGCAATATTATCTCTGAACAGACCAAATGTTCCCAGAGAATCAACTATACCTGCAACTTTATTTTCTCTTATTTCAGTTGGAACGTAAACCCATGCCGAACCAACTTTTCTCATAATACAAAGACCATTTGAGCTATCTGTTGGGAGTTCAAATTCGATTTCCGCATTATTATTCAGTTTAACAGCAGGAGCAAATGCAATATTTGAACTTAATTTTTCCAGTTCAATTCTGTTAATATTTGATACCGGTGCAAACGAAGGAGCATTTGACTGTCCAATTTCTTCATCTTCAAAATTCAATGTATATATATCAGTATCCTCCACAACCGAATTTGCAGGAACTGTCAGAACTGCTTTTTCATCAACACTTGAAAGCATGACAGGACTATTATTTGTAAGTGATGCTGTTTTAAACAGATTGAAATTAAAATCAGCAATCTGTTCATAATCATCCGGCCAGTGTCCAACATTACCATTTAAATCAGTTATAGTAACTTGTATAGATTTAATACCAGTCTGATTTGACATAATTCTGTGACTAGCTCCATACCATGATCTTGTAAGAAGATTAAACTCTACATCTTTTCCATCAATTTTAACACGAGGATTAGTCTGTAAAGTCTGTAATGGTTTTAATAAAATCATAATTTCTCTGTCATCTAAAGGATTAGGGAAAATTTTCGGTTTTTCAATTTCAGGAACATTATAAAGATAATATTCTTTACTTGTTATCATCTGCATTTCGTTTCCGGCAACATCTTTAGCACCTTTTACAACAAACTTAAAATAACTTGAATAACCATTACCAAAACTATTTTTAGAAATATTTGAAACCCATGTATAATCAGATGCCCATCTTCCATTTTCGATTTTGAAACTGTAATTACCTTCAAGTCTTACTCTGATATTGCCATCTTTAGATAAATCAACAGTTTTATCCATTTTTTCATTAAATTGAATAACAAGAGATAAATCACCTGTCTGTGGTTTAAAATCCGGGTATAACGGAGACGAAGTGCTGTCTGGCGAGTTATCAAGTACAGTTAAAAGTGACACAATCGGAGACTGTTTATCCATTGAAATTATTACATGTTTGGAGGGTTCAGCAGCGTTTCCAAGACTGTCTTTTGCAATAACTCTCACATAATAAGCTGAATATGGATAATCTTCAAGCGAAATCTGATACTGAGTACTCATTGTGGAATGAGTTGCTATAATAGTGCTGAAACTTTCCTCTATAGCAATCTGTATTGAATAATCCACTGGATTTGAATATTCATCATTAAAAGCTTCCCATGCAATCACTGCATAAGATTGTTTGTTTTCAAGAATTTTCAACCCATAAGTTCCTGTTGGAGGTATGTTATCGTATATAACAGTAATAAGCTGAGTTGAAATAACAAAAGGCTTTAAAATATTACCAAGATTATCAACAGCATCAGCTTTTATATAATTTGGACCTGACTTTAAATTTACATTAGAAAAAGAAAATCTCACAATTGTTTCATTACC
>JBAZDD010000229.1:0-4041 GCA_041654635.1 Candidatus Muiribacteriota bacterium | reverse complement strand
TCTAACTGCATATTTCTGACATGAAAATTTCTTTCAGGCAAAGGTGGTATTAAATGTATATAATATAAACTGAAATCAGTATTATTAAGCGTAAAATTATATTTTATTATTTGAAAAAACCTCGCTTTTAGTTAAATAATTTAGAAAAATTCTTTTGTTAGCCCTTATTAGATTTCGCTTTTCTGTATTTCCTCAATTTTTTTTAACCAGTTATTAAAAAGTAAACATTTTTCTCTAATTAAGTCTATCCCTATCGCTTTTGCAATATTTATTCCCATTGTTGTTTTAAGAAATTTCCCGTTAGCACACCAACCATCAAGGCGTTTTGACGGTGCGGTCATAGGGCTATTGTTAATTGCTTCAGGTGAACCAAACTCATCAATTACTTCCTTAACAGTAATCTCTTTTATACCAATACTTTCCGATAAAATTGCCGGATGACTAAAAAGCAAAGCTTCAAATTCATGTATCGCTACAAAAGGAATAAACCTTTTTTCTATTACTTTTTTTGAAAAAACAGATTCAATCTCAGCTTTTGCCCCTTCATTTAGTTTAATAGAAATACTTTCAGGATTATCATTTTCTTTAATCAAGTTAAGTCCAGGCCATTCTTTAATCCCATAATAATCGACAAATGTCGTTATATAGGTATCTGTTTGTTGTTTCAAATGAATTATCAAATCCTTTTTAACTCGAGAAAATCGAACATCGCCACCTTTTTGTCCAGGTTTTGAAACTTGAGTAGCTCTAATACCAATATTTTTAAACCCTAAATATGGTGCCAAAATTTTTTCTATAAAGTTTTGTTCAGTTTTACCTTCTACAATTGCAATAACATTAATATAATTATTCATGCACAGGACCGCCAGCAATAACATTCTTTTCCCAAAGTTCTCCAACGGAATATTCTTCCAGCCATTCCGAAAAATCAGCTTCATTTAGACGCTCAAATTCTGAGGCACCATTTTTGCGATTCACAACAATAATATCCTCTACTCCAAATTGATCTATAAGACTTGGGGATTGTGTTGCAACTATAACTTGAGTATTTTCAGAAGCAAACCTAATTAATTCAGCAAGTATTACTATCGCCGCAGGATGTAAACCTAATTCTGGTTCATCAATTATAATTGTACTCGGAGGGTTTGGCTGTAATAATGCAGTAGCCAGACATATAAACCGTATAGAACCATCAGAAAGGTGATATGGTTGCATCGGAAAATCTGACCCTTTTTGCTTCCAACTCAATTTTACTTTTTCAGCTTCGCCCAATTTTTGAACATCAAAACGAAAGTCTTCAAAAAATGGCATAGCTAAACGTACTGCATCTACAATTTTTTGATAATAATGTTTAAGATCTTCATGATTCTTTAACCGATATAAAAAAGGAGCTATATTTGAAGCATTTCCCCGCAATAAAGCATTATCCTCGAGAATCTCCGAGCGACGCATAGGTGCTGTGGAACTAGTATCATGAAAATGATACACCATCCAATTAGAAATAGATTGATACACAAAATAACCTATCCCATTCCAATTACCACAAACCGATTTCTCATATCGCATATCATAAATACGACTTTCTTTGGAAGGCTCTCCATATGAACGCCAATTTGATGTTATATATTTGCGTTCTTCTTCTATAAGGAATTGTTCTTCCACTGTAGGAGTAAGCTCAAATTTATATAAATTGCTCCCTTCACTATTAGGACTTAAAGATTCAAACTCAAACTCCATATTTATCGATTGAGTCACTTTAGGACCATCATATAGAAAATTATCTGCTCCGCCACGTTCAAGAATAAATTTAGAAAAATTCTTTTGTACCATAGCCATTAACATTCGAAAAATTTCTACAAAATTACTTTTACCTGCTCCATTTGCGCCTATAACAATATTTAAATTATTTAACTCAAAGTTATTAAGCTCTTTAATGGACTTGAACCCTTTAACTGTTATTTTATACAAAGCACCCTTCATTTAAAATCCCCCTGAATTTATCAGGTCCTATATTAATTTAAAAAAATATTATTCTTTTTTAAGATTGGTAATTTTTTCATAGTCATATTATACCAGAAAGGAATTTAAAAGTGAATGATTCAAATGTGAAAGCTGATCATATCAGCGTTAAGAGTGGGTTAAACCCACGAATTTTTTTAAGGGAAGAAAATCTACATAACTATCCCCAATACTTAAAAAGATAATATATTATCTTTTTTTGACAAAAAATTCAATTTAAGATAAAATGTTATCTATGAATATAAATTTATTAAATCAGAAAACCCCAAAAGAAATTTTGGAAATCATAGTTCAAAATGTAAAAAAAAGACGAAAATCATTAAAAATATCTCAAAAAAAACTTTCTGAAAAATCAGGAGTAAGTTTTGGTTCAATTAAACGTTTTGAAAACAAACACGAAATATCCTTCAGCTCATTAATTAATATCGCAATTGCACTTGACTGCGAAGACGATTTTACAGAGTTATTTTCTAAAAAAACATATAACTCCATTGAGGAAATAATAAATGAACAAAATTAAAAATGTTAACGTAAAAACCCAACCACAGAAAATCTTATGCAAGTTGCCCAAAATATTAATTTTAACAAAAAACTCGCGCAAGAAATAATTGAAGAAATAAAAGAAAAAACCAGTAATTACTATATACATATCCCTTCTTCACCAAACCAGTTTTAACCATTATACCACTGCCGGATTTTATCGATATAATAGACTTTTTAAAAAAAATCTTTAAATGGAGAGGTCTTTATTATAAAATCAGCAAATCTTGCAACATTTTCATTTTGCAATTTTTCATATTCGGAAGTATCAGAAATATTTTCAGGATTAAAAAAACAGGTAGGATCTTCCGCAAGATAATGACCATTATGATAATAAGCAAGAGCTCTACAGCCACCACAGGAATATTTGTATTTACATCTGCCACATTTACCTTGAAGTTTATCAGGATCTCTCAGTTCTTTAAGTATCTTATCTTCTTTTAATATATTATAAAGTGATTTATTTCTAATATTACCACAAACAACTGATGTATCCAGAAGATGAACACAAGGTGCTACATTACCTTCTGCCGATATAGCTATATATCCTCTGCCAGCCTGACAACCAAGTTGCTTTATAGCTATTTTTGTCTTCAGCCAGTTTTTATCAAAGAAATTCGGAGCAGCAAAAAATGGAGCAAAACTAATATATGAAAGATAGTTTTCTCTTAGTGCAGGATGTATATATTTTTTCATATCCTCAGAGTTAAAAAGAAGATCATCAAAATCTTTTCCTCTTCCTCTTGGAACAAAAGGCGAACGCAGCACTGGTTTTCCTTCTCTTGTTGCAAATTTAAGAATAGAATCAATTTCTTTCATATTTTTTTTTGTAATGGTAACAACATAGAAAAATGGAACTTCAAGTATATCGAGCATCTTCGTTTTTTCTTTAAGTGATTCTATTGTATTCTGATGCTGAAGTTTATCATCTATAGAATTCAAAGAATCAAGAGAAAAGACAAAAAGACATCTGCCAGAAGTAGCTTTTTTTATTTCTGCAATAAGTTCTTTGTCAAGAATTATTCCATTTGTGTTTATAAAAGACCATTGTTTCTTAATAGTTGAATTATATTCAAGAAGATCAATAGCATCTTTTCTTAAAAGAAACTCACCGCCTGAAAAAGCAACAGTCGATTTAGAGGAATATTTTTTAAGTTCATCAATTACTCCGTGTTTTATTTCATCGGTTGAAAGTTCATCGGTTTGTTTTGGACTGTCCGTCATACAGAAAGGACATGCAAGATTACAATTCCTTGTGGTTTCTAAATAGCACATAAAAAAAGGTTTAAATAGCATTTATTCCCTACTTTTAATACAAACATTAAAAAAAGTTTACCGTCCAGTCGGTATAGTATGTAAAAAAAAGGTTTTTGTCAATGAAATTTATAAGAATGTTGAGTAGTAAAATAACTTCCATTATGTTAAATACACCAGTCTTAAGGTTCATCCCCGGTTTACTCACGTTTCATTTGCGTTACGTCC
>JBAZDD010000228.1:0-4051 GCA_041654635.1 Candidatus Muiribacteriota bacterium | reverse complement strand
TTGAAGAAAAAAACTTTGCTTCAAAACCTGGAAAATATATTGATATTGAATTAAGTGATAAAACAGGCAAAGTTGTTTTGAGAAAATGGGACAGAATTGAAGAACTCCCTGTCCTCAAAAAAGGTGATGTGGTAAAGGTCAATGGTAAAGTTAACGAATTCAAAGGTGTTATTCAGATTATTGTAAATTCTGTTGAAAAACTACAGAATCAGTCAGCTGATAAATATCTTCCAGCATACTCTGAAAAAGAAATTGAAGAAAGTTATAATAATATTAAAAAAATTACAAGTTCAATTAATAATAAATGGTTGAAAAAACTGACAGATAAATATTTTTCAGATGAAGAATTTATTAAAAAATTTTTAAAAGCTCCTGCTGCCAAAGGTTATCATCATAATAAAATTGGTGGTTTAGTAATTCATACTTCTTCAGTTATGAGTTTGTGTAATAATCTAATTAAAAATTACCCTGAGGATAAAGTTAACCGAGATTTACTTGTTGCAGGAGCATTTATTCATGATACTGGAAAAATTACAGAATACGAGTATAGCTCAGCAATTGATATGACTGTTGAAGGTGTTTTGTTAGGTCACATTGTTATTGGAACATTGTTTTTAGAGAAAAAAATTGCCGGTATTAAAGATTTTCCAAATGAACTTTCGGTTTTATTAAAACACATGATAATTTCCCATCACGGTGAATACGAATGGGGTTCTCCAAAAAAACCAAAAATTCTTGAAGCTATGATATTACATTATGCTGATAATATTGATGCAAAAGTTGAAGGTATAAACATGCTCACTGATGAAGCTAAAAAGAATGGAAACATATGGAGCTCAAAATATGATGGCAGAAATTTTCTTGCCTCTGTTTACTGTGCTGACAATATACCTGAACAGGAGCTTTTTTAATGGAAACTGAAAAATCCAGACAGGATATAAAAAAATTACTTGAAGATGCTCTTGTTTTTCATAGAGCAGGCGAATACGACAATTCTGTTTCGTTATATAGAAAAATACTTGCCATTGATCCTATGAATGAAATTGCAAATAATAATCTCGGAATTATTTATGTAATGAAAGAAAATTATGATAAAGCCATAGAACACTTTTCTAAAGTGATAAAACTTTATCCTGCAAGCATAGATGCGTTTTTTAATCTCGGAAAAGCTTTTATGATGAAAGATGACTATACAAACGCTTCAAAAGTACTTGAAAAAGCAAATAAACTTGCCCCTAAAGATAAGCAGATTCTTAAAAATCTTGCCTACAGCTATAAATGTTTCGGTGATTTTGAGAGAGCACTGATTAATTATAGACAGGTTCTTAACTTTGATGAAAATGATACAACAGTAATGTATGAAATCGCAGAAATTTATTATTTAATGGAAAATTACGAAAGAGCAAGTGAATTCTGTCTTAAAATACTTAATAGAACTCCGCTTGACTGGAAAGCACGTGGTCTGCTCGGGGACAGTTTTTTCTATTTAAAAAAATTCAATGAATCAATTGAAATAATGAAAAGTCTAATTTCAGATTATCCAAATTCTGTTCAATTCAGAGAAAAACTTGCTGATTATTATCTTGAAATGGGTGCTTTTTCAGATGCTTTACATCAGTATGAAACAATTTTATCAAAAGAACCTGGTAATATTAATTTTTTAAACAAATACAGAGAAATAAAAGATCTCATATATAATAATGGCGAAAAATCATTTATGGCAGAGCTTGAGTCTTCTTATGAAGAAAAGCTGAAGCTTAAAGCCAAAAAATTTTTTGAAAAAGAAGATTATAACGGTCTTGTAAGAGAGTTTACAAGAGAATTGATAAATAATTCTAACAATCTTTTTTTATTGAAAAGTATTGCAAGAGCTTATTGTAGGTTGGATAATTATGAAGAAGCTTCAAAATATTATGAAAGATATCTTGAAAATGATAAAAAAGATTTTGAAATAACCTATGAATATGCAACTGTGCTTAATAAACTTTCAAAATTCATGGATTCAAAAAAATACGCTGAACAGGTTATTAAAGGTGGTGAAGTATCAGAGGACATTCTGCTTCTTCAGGCAGATAATTTATGTAATATGGGTATGTTGGAAGAAGCTATTGCAAATATTGAAAAACATGCTCACATACTAAATTCTCCAGCTATATATAAAAAATTGGGTAATTTTTACAAAGAAGCTGGTAATCATACTGCTGCTTATAATACATGGCTTAAAGCTACCAAACTATTTACTGATAACTCATTTAACATGCTTCTGGCAAAAATATCGTGTCAGGATAAAAATTATAAACAGGCTTTCAAACATATAAAAAAATATACAGAAAATGATACTTCTGATTTTTCAGGTCTCGAATTTTTATCAAGAGTTTATCTTAATCTGAAAAAGCCAAGAGAGGCTTTTCAGGTATGGGGTGAAATTATTGAAAAAAGACCGAAAAACGACAATGATATTTTTATTAAAGCAAGAACACTTTTATATTCTGAAAGACTTGATGAAGCTAATAAGCAACTAGATTTAATTGAAAGTAAATTTGGAACTCAGGTAAGATTTAAATTTCTCAAAGGTCTTGCATATCTTATGGCAGAAGATTATAATAGATGTATCGAAATATGGGAAGAATGTTCAAATGAGGACGAAGATGAGTTCCTGTCCGAGTTTATGTTTATTGTAAAATATTTTGACAAAGATAAATTAAAAAATTTATTAAAAAGGTGGAGTAAATATGAAAATGAAATTATATCCGTTAGATCGAATATTTGATAAAACAGGGAACAAATATCTTTCAACCTGTATTATTTTAAAAAGAGCGAGAATGAAATCTGAAAAAAATCTTCTTCTTGCAAATGAATTAAATAAACAGCCTGATAACCGTAATGTTATTGAAGATACTATTAAAGAATTTTTGGCAGACGATTTAAAATACGAACTATAAAAAATGAAATCAGTTTTTATTGCAGGGGCAACGGGTTCAATAGGACAGAATGCACTTGAAGTAATTGAATCACAGAAAAATGATTTTAAATTAAAAGCTTTTACAAGTCATTCAAATTTTGATAAAACAATAAATATTATCGAACAATTTGCTCCCGAGTATGCTGTTATCACCTCAGAAGAAAACTATAACAGAGTATTATCCAGAAATACCACTCAGACTAAAATTTTATATGGATTAAAAGAAGCAGTCAAGCTTATCAGAGATGAAAAGTTTGACATAGTGCTTAATTCAATAGTAGGCGGTGCAGGGCTTGAAGTAACCTGGCAGACTGTTAATTCTCAGAAAAGACTTTGTCTGGCAAATAAAGAATCACTTGTCATAGGTGGTGATTTTGTTATGAAAAAAGCAAGAGAAAATTCTTGTGAAATACTCCCTGTTGACAGTGAACACTCTGCTCTTTTTCAATGTATGGCTTCAGGTGTGGAAAATGAAATTGAAAAACTCTGGCTTACAGCATCTGGAGGTCCTTTTTATAATTATTCAGGGAATTTTTCAGAAATAACTGTAGCTCAGGCTTTAAAACATCCAAACTGGGTAATGGGAAGAAAAATAACTATTGATTCTGCGACATTGATGAATAAAGGTCTTGAAGTAATCGAAGCTTATCATCTGTTTTCCATACCATTTTCAAGAATTGATGTAATAATCCATCCTGAAAGTATTATCCATTCTATTGTTGAATTTATAGACGGGAATTTTATAGCCCAGTTAGGACCGGCAGATATGAAGGGACCAATTCAATATTCGTTTACCTGGCCGGATAGAAAAAAAAGCAGTAATCATAAATTTGATATTTTTTCCAAAAATAAACTGAACCTTATAAAACCAGATACAGATAAATTCAGATGTTTGAAACTGGCATACGAAGCAGGGCAGAAGGGGATATCTTATTGTACAGCATTGAATGCATCAAACGAAGTCGGTGTTGAATTATTTTTAGACAATAAAATAAAATTTACTCAGATAGCTGAAATAATTGAATCAGGAATCGAAAAATATGGCAATTTCAAACCCCAAAACATATATGATGTAATAGAAAAACATCA
>JBAZDD010000227.1:0-4075 GCA_041654635.1 Candidatus Muiribacteriota bacterium | reverse complement strand
TTCTTTGTCTGAAATATATTTTTTAAAATTATCATTCTGTTTTTTTGCAAAATCTGACATATAAGCTGCATTTTCCATACAGGCACTTTCACATTGTTTTATTTTGCCAAACATAACATCAACTTTTTTCTCAGTCATTTATCTCTCCTAAAAAAACTGAGGGTCGATTATGTCGACCCTCTTGATTATTTTTAAGTTATTTTTTAACTTTTTCGTATAAAGCTTTTGTGTTCTGATAAAGTTTTTCAATATTATCTCTGCATACATCAAGAACTTCATTGTTTTCTCTGTTCATTCTGTCAAAATTTGTGTTTAAAAATTCAATATTTGTATTAAGATTTTTAAAATATTCATTCATTCTGTCTTTTACAAGATCCTGTGTGAAAGTCATATTGGATTTAAATAAATCCATTGTGAATTCCATATTTTTCTTAGCCATTTCGATAAACTCATCATTAAAAAAGTATTTTTCAAAACCGTTGTTCATTGTATCATCCTCCATTATTTAATAATTTTTTTGTCTGGTTCGCAAAAAACTCTATTTTGCATATTTGAAAACATAATTTCAAAAACAGTATGATTTACAATTACTTTGTCATTTTTTACATTATTGTTTCTTTTTAAACTGCTGTGACATTCAGTAAATTTACTGTTGTTTTTCATTTAATCAGTTTCCTTTTTTGGTTTTTGCTTTTGGAGCTTTTTCAACTTCTGTTGTAGTATTGCTTTTTGGCTGATTTAAATTGTTCAGAGCTTTCAAAATTTCTCTCTGAGTATTTTCACTGTCTTCAAGTTTTTCTAAAAGGTCAGCAATTTTAATTTCAACATTCTGAATTTTCTGATTCATTAAGGTTATATCCTGTCTTGAAACCACACCAAATGCTTCATAAAATTTTTCTCTTACTTCATTAAGCTGTTTTGCTGAATCAAGAGCTGGTTCATAAGTTTTAAAAAAGTTTTTCATAAAATGCTGATTATTAACTATTGTATCCATAAAATCAGTCATTCCTTTTTCCCATGTTTCTATCATGTCTTTCATCATATTATTTTCCACATTTCCCTCCAGTAATTAGTTAATATTCCAGCCAGTTATGTCATTAATCATTTTTGTTGTTTTTTCAATATTTTCTTTAACAAGACCTGCTGTTTCTGTAATCTGTGAAATTGATTTTTTAGAAATTTTTTCACCAAGTTCGATATTTTTGTCAATTGCTCTGAAATAATCTTCCATTCTTGTTTTTAATAATTCTTCACTCTGTTTCAGATTTGATTTAAAAAGTTCAGCTGAAAAATCCATATTTTTTTTAATCATTTCCGAGTAATCAAAACCTTTTACCATTTCTTCAAAATTTTTAACCATTTTATCCTCCTGTTTTGCGTTGCAATTATTTTGCTTCGCAACATTTTATTAATATCATTATTACATATTTTTTTGCATTGTGTCAAGAATTATTTTTGCGTTGCAAAACAGAACCACGTACCGCAGTGCAATATTAATTAAAAACCTTATGAAGAAACGCTTATAAAGCGGGAATACCACGCGAAAGAAACGGGAATAAAACTTTATAACGGATTTTTATTTTCTTTTTTTGGATTCGAGATTTGATATTTTATCTGCCATGTGTTTCATCATTTTTTTTAATTCATCAAGTTCATCTTCATTTTCATCATTATTTATATCTTCTGGCGGAAGTTCTTCATCTTCGTTAAGATTTGAATCAATATTTTCTTCAGAATTATTGTTTTTTTTCATAAATGGATTATTAAAAAAAGATGTAAATGGATTATTGAAAAAACCTGGTTTTGAATTTGGAAACATTGTTTTTTGAATATTATTCAAACCTTCCAGATATTTTTCACGATTTCCCAGATACATTTCAAGTTGATTTACAAAAAAGTTTCTGAAATAATCATTCAGCATTGGTGAAGGAGATTTAATAAGAAATTTCAGAAAAACCACAGGAAAAGCATCTATTCTTTCAGGTGACATATCAAGGATTGCCTGCAACAAAACCTGACGGGTAATATCTTTACCTGTTTTTTTTTCAACTACTACAACATCATAACCCTCAATTATAAGATTTCTGACATCTTCAATTGAAATATATTTTTTTTCATTGACGTTATAAAGTCTTCTGTTTTCATATTTCTTAATTAAAACTGATTTCTGATTATTGTTCATGTGTTTTATTATATTATTATTTTGCCATCAAATCAACAATAATCTTTTTTGCTTCTCTGTGAAAGGTTATATTCATATGATTATATGGAATTACCTGTTTGTCTAATAGTTTAGCTCCTCTTCTTGTTATTCCATCTGTATAAGTCGCACTTTTTACAAATACAAGCATATCTGAAGGAGATATTTTTTCGCCTATTGGTAACAGGTCGAACCAGAATTCTATATTATCATCAATCTGATTATCATTACCAGCAAGAACAATAATTCTGACAGAAGGGTCTGCACCTTTTTTATTCAGCTTGGATATAAGATTCTTTCCTCTTTCCATAGCTTTTTTTATTCCCGATGATGTAAGAAAAGTACTTACACCACCATAATATAAAACATTTCTTGTGTAATTCATATCAGAAGCTGTCATGGAAAGGTTCGAAAAAGGTATTTTAGAATTCGGGTCATCAACAAGATTATTCAACAACTGATCCTGACCTGGGAAAAATTTCCAGTTATTTGAATAATCTATATATGAACCATAATATAATAATTTATCAAATCCTACAGGAGAAGCATAGTCATCCTGAACAATCAATAAATTCATACCATAATATCTGTATTGAGCATCAACACCATTGAGTGGTGAAGCAAGTGACATGAATTTGTCAACATCTTTTCTGAAAGGAGTAAGCCATTTATATTCATCATACTCTTCTCTTATATCACTAATATACATTCTTGAACTTACGCCACCCTTACTGTGACCAATTATATCCACTTTAAAATTTTTATCATTTTCTCTGCCTAAAACTTTCCTTATTCTCGAAATTGCATTTGCAATGTGTTCAGATTGCATGAAATTGTCACCGTGTGAATGTGCAAATGTAATTGAAAAAACTTGAAAACCATGTTGAGGAAGTTCTAAAGCAAGTCCATAATATTCAATCTGTTCATTTGGTTCAACTTCTTCTTTAAATGGATGAGCCCAGGCTCTGAATGCTGTATCGCCTGCACCATGAACTAAAAGTATCGGGTTTTTCCCAGAATTTTTATTCCAGCCTTGTGAATAATGAAGAAAAAAATTAGCTGAATGAAGCTCATTGTTTCCTCTGGTTAATTTTAATAATGCAGTATGTGATAATTTATTTTTTTCATGATAAGGTTCAAATTTAAAGTTTGGAGAATTATCAACAAGGAGCTCAACTCTTTCAAATGGATATGCATCTATGCCTTCAATATATGAAACTGGTTCATTAAGGAATTGCTCGGTTGAGTAAACATTTAATGTTAATGCTGTGATGATTAGAATGAATATGGATAGTCTTATTTTTTTTGTATTCATTACTATATACTCCTCTGATTGAAATTCTTTTGTTATTCTTAATAATTATAATTGTAAACGGTAAAAAATTCCATAACTTTTTTTAACAAATAAAACGAGTGGTCAATTCGAATTTCATCAACGAACAAAAACAATATCACTCACAACATGTGGAAAAACATTAAACTGTTTCACCATTTTATCGTGAAAATAAACTCTATGTTCCGGGTCCTGGTGTCGGCGCGGTTTCCCAAATTGAAATTGTAAAAACGACAATTTAACAATTTGGAAGCCCTCCGCACACTAACCACCCGGCAATTTACTTTTATTGCTTTGTATAATCATTAACAGTTTAATGTTTTTGATTTTTCTTACTCACTTACTCACTTCTTACTTACTCACTTTTCACTGCTTCTACTGCCCTTCTTTCCATTTCATAACTGTTTCTACATCTTTTTCTTTTATATAACCAGTTTTAACTGCTGTTTCAATAAGATTTTCAAAATTTTCAAGTGTATAAAGATTTATTTTTGAGTTTCTAAGGTTATCAATGCCTTTTTTCATTCCATAGCTGAAAATTG
>JBAZDD010000226.1:0-4075 GCA_041654635.1 Candidatus Muiribacteriota bacterium | reverse complement strand
ACTATAAAGTTTTTCCAGTGTGAATAATAATTCTTTACCATCGTTTAATCCGGGACATAAAACTATCTGAGTATGAAGCGAAATCTGGTTATCGGTAAGAAATTTCAACTGTGAAAGAATTTTTCCAGCTTTTTTTGTTCCCATCATTTTAACTCTTAAATCAGTATTTAGAGTATGAACAGAAACATAGAGCGGAGAAAGTTTGTTTTCAACAATATAATCAAGATCTTTCTGACTTAGATTGGTTAGAGTGATAAAATTGCCATATATATAGGAATGCCTGAAATCATCATCTTTTACGTAAAGAGATTGTCTTAAACCGGGCGGCATCTGATCAATAAAACAGAATACACAACGGTTATGACATTTATGAATCAGTGACAAATCAAGGAAATCATTCATTTTCGATATTGGAGGCGGCACCCGGACTTGAACCGGGGAATAAAGGATTTGCAGTCCTCTGCCTTACCAGCTTGGCTATGCCGCCTGATAAAGGACCTTTAGTTAATTTGGTGGTGCCAGGAGACGGAATCGAACCGCCGACACAAGGATTTTCAATCCTCTGCTCTACCGACTGAGCTATCCTGGCGTAAAAAAAAAATGGCGGAGTCGACGAGATTCGAACTCGCGATCTTCGGCGTGACAGGCCGACGTGTTAACCGGGCTACACCACGACTCCGCTTTTTTTTAATGATAGTGGTAGGCGAAACAGGGATCGAACCTGTGACCCTCGGCTTGTAAGGCCGATGCTCTCCCAGCTGAGCTATCCGCCCACCTCATTTCGTGTTTTTAATTATATCACTTTGTTTATCTTTTTCAATCTGTTTTTTTAGTATTCTCAGCGATTTATTGACTTTTATATCAATAAATCTTGTTTTTTCTTCTATTTTCTAAATTTTTCTTTTTTTCTCAAGAAAGCTGGAATGTTCACATCATCTTCTGGAGTTTCTTTTCTGATAGGCGCAGGCGCAGCTTCATCTCCAAGGCTTTTAAGTCTTAATTTACCCATGATTTCCTGCTTTTCTTTTTCAATAATTTCATCCGCAGAGAAACCGGTTGCTATTACGGTAACCTTGACCATATCTTTAACATCATCTTTAATTACAGCACCAAATATTATATTAGCATCTGGATCAGCTGAATTTGCAATTATTTCAGCAGCTTTGTTTACTTCATATAAAGTTAAATCTTCACCACCTGTAATGTTAATCAATACACCTTTTGCCCCCTGAACGGTAGCTTCAAGAAGAGGACTGGACACTGCCTGTTCTGCTGCTGCAACCGCTCTGTTTTCGCCCGTACCTATACCAATACCCATCAAAGCAGAGCCAGCTTCAGTCATAATTGCTTTTACGTCTGCAAAATCAAGGTTAATAAGCCCAGGTTCAAGAATCAGGTCTGAAATACCTTGAACACCTTGTCTTAAAACATCATCTGCAACCTTGAAAGCATCATTTATTGAAGTGTGCTGATCTACAACCTGTAAAAGTCTGTCATTCGGAATTGTTATAAGAGTATCAACGTTTGCTTTTAATACTTTTATTCCATTTTCAGCCTGAATCATTCTTTTTCTGCCTTCAAAAGAAAATGGCTTAGTTACAACACCTACTGTTAAAGCACCAAGATCTTTGGCTATTTCTGCCACAACCGGAGCCGCTCCTGTTCCAGTACCACCACCCATTCCTGCGGTGATAAAAACCATATCTGCACCTTCAAGTGCTTCTCTGATTTTGTCTTTATCTTCAAGAGCTGCGTTTTTACCAATTTCAGGATTTGCTCCTGCACCTAACCCTTTGGTTAATTTATCGCCTATCTGAAGTTTGATTTTTGCATTAGATGATACCAGAGCCTGTGCATCAGTATTCAGAGCGAGAAAATCAACTCCAGAAAGTCCACTGATAATCATTCTGTTAACAGCGTTACCGCCGCCACCACCAACACCTACAACTTTAATCTCGGCCACTTGTTCAATGGCATCAAATTCAAACATTGTTCATTCCCCCTCTGTTAGAAGTATGTTTCAAAATAGTCTTTTATTTTACGCATTATTTTTTTTATAATGCTTTTTTCCATAACTACCGTGTTTTCATGGCTTTTTCTGGCATATTTTAAAATCCCAGCCGCCGTACTGTAAACAGGTGAATTTATTTTATCAAATAGTCCTTCCAAACTCAATGGTTTTCCAATTCTACAGGGAACATCAAACAAATGTTCAACAAATACCGGTAACCCTTCTATCTGACAACCGCCTCCTGTAATAACAATACCTGCTTTTATTAACTCAAGATGTTCATTTTCCTGACATTTATCAAATATAATTTTAAAAATCTCTTCAAATCTTGCAAAAATTATTTCATTTATATGTTTACGGGTAACCAGTCTGACACTTTCTCTCGATGTATTAAACAGCTCAACTTTTTCAGTTTCATTATCGAGAGCAAAAAGACTACCTTCGCGGATTTTAAGCTTTTCAGCCTCTTCAAAAGAAGTTCTGAGAATTATTGCAAGATCATTAGTAATAGCATTGCTTCCCACTGGTATTATTTCTGAATTTACAATGCTGCCATTTTTATATATTGCCATGCCTGTGTAATTACTTCCAATATCAACAACCATTGCTCCGAGTTTTTTTTCGTCACTTGTCAGAACAGATTCTGCTGAAGCCAATGGTTCATAAACAAAATCTTTGATATCAAACCCTGCATTTTCTACACATTTTTCTATATTATCCACTATTGAATTAGAAGCAGTTACAACATAAACATCAGCTTCAAGTCGAGAACCTCTCATACCAACAGGGTCTTTTATTCCTGTCATCTCATCCACACTGAAGTTTCTTGCAAGTATATGTATTATTTCATATCCTTGAGGAATAACAATTGTATTTTTTACGTTTTCCAGCACTCTTACAAGGTCTTCGCCGGAAATTCCTTTATCGCGGTCTGATATATTTATTGTGCTTTTAGATGAAAAGCATTTAATATTTGTGCCAAAAAGATTTACATAAAAACCATCTACCTGAACATCTGCCATTTTTTCAGCCTCTTCACAGGCAAGTTCAAGCTGATTTTTAAGTTCATCAAGGTTTGTAATCGATCCATCAGAGTTTACAGCATTAACTTTTGTTTTTCCTACACCAATAATTTTAAGTTCGCTGTTATTCAATTCACCGATAAGCACTACTATTTTATTTGTTCCTATATCTACTCCGGTTACAATATTCTTTCGGGACAACTAATTGCCTCCTTTTTTTTCAAAATAAATCAAATCATCACCAAAACGAAGATCAAAATATTCTATGTGATATTTTTTTTCCTTTAATTCTAACAGTTTATTATATAATATTTCAAATTTTTTACTTAAAGTTTTAACATAATCAACATAAATCTGTATTCCATCCATGGTGAAAATTGTGATTTTTTTTGTGTCTGCTATATTGATTTCAGAAACCTGTGACCAGAAATCCATAGGAATAACAAGAAACCATTTTAACCCATTAACCACCTCGATATTGGTAATTTTTTCACCAAGTTCATATTCAATTTTTTCCTCTATACCAGTTAAAATTGGCAAGTCAAAATCTGTCATCAGATTATTATCATCTAATACATAACCTTCTTTATCAAGTACAATAAGTTTTTTATCTGTCTGAAGAAAAACATAAGGCTCTCTTTCGACAACCGTTATACTGACAACAAAATTTTTAACACTTATGCCAACAGCTTTAATAAAAGGATGGGTTTCGATAAGTGATTTACTTTTTCCGATATCAATTTTAAACATATTTTTCAGTCTGGTTATTTTTGAAAGGTATTCTATTGATTTTTCATCAACAATATTATTCCCGAGTATTTCGACACCCTTTACATTCAGATGTGTGATATTTTTCATTATAAATCTTAGTTGAATAGAAAAAACCATAGCCAAAATAAGGGTTATCAAAATTTTCACAAGGTAAACCGGTCCCTGTTTAAAAATATAATATCTCATATATATATAACTTCTTCCTCAAGAGAGATTTTGTATTTATTATAAACACTTTCTCTGCATTTTTCTATAACATGACAGGCATCTT
>JBAZDD010000225.1:0-4090 GCA_041654635.1 Candidatus Muiribacteriota bacterium | reverse complement strand
AATCAGGTAAAAACATAATAATCAGAGAATACGTGATTGGTATAAATGGCGAGATTTTATAAAAACGCGGATAAATCGCGTAAAAAACGCGTAAAAATCGCGGATAAGTCGCAAGTAAAACAAAAACCAGGAGGAGCGAATGTTTTGTTATCAATGTGAACAGACAGCAAAAGGAACAGGTTGTGACAAATTTGGAGTGTGCGGAAAAGCACCTGAAACATCAGATTTACAGGATTTACTGCTTTATGTAGCAAAAGGAATTGGAGCAGTTGAAACAAGATTAAGAAAAATGGGACAAAAAAACCATGAAGCTGACATTTTTGTTGTAGAAGCACTTTTTACAACAGTAACCAATGTTAACTTTGACAACACAAGACTTATTGAACTTATTAAAAAAGGTGAACAGATTTTGAAAAATGAAGTTACAAAATTTGAGAGTAATTCATCAGAAAAACTACCTCAGCATTGTTATTTCAAACTTGAAAATGATATTGACAGACAGGCTGAAAATTTAAATATGGCAAAAGACATTGAAAAATTTGGACCTGAAGCAGGTGGACTTTATCACCTTATAATTTTCGGACTTAAAGGCATGGCAGCTTATGCAGACCACGCTCAGGTTTTAGGACAGGAAGATGATAATGTTTATGCTTTCTTCCATGAAACAATGGATTTTTTAACAAAAGACAGTTATACAGCAGATGAACTTGTTGGTAAATCATTAAAAGTTGGGGAAGTTAATATTAGAGTGATGGAACTTCTTGATAGAGCTAATACAGGCACTTATGGTCATCCAGAACCTACAAAAATCAGAATTTCACCTTTAAAAGGCAAATCAATACTTGTTTCAGGACATGATTTGAAAGATCTTGAACTTCTATTAAAGCAGACAGAAGGTAAAGGAATCAATATTTATACACATGGTGAAATGCTTCCATGTAACACATATCCTGGACTAAAAAAATACTCTCACCTTGTTGGTAACTACGGTGGAGCATGGCAGGATCAGCAGAAGGAATTTGCAGAATTTCCAGGTGCAATTCTTATGACAACTAACTGTATTCAGAAACCAACTGATAAATATAAACACCGAATTTTCACAACAGGACTTGTTGCATGGCCTGATGTAACACATATTGGTAAAGATAAAGATTTTTCACCAGTTATTAATTCAGCACTTAATGAAGCAGGTTTTGAAAATGACGGTGAAGAAAAATTCATCTGGGGCGGATTTGGTAGAAATACTGTTTTATCCGTTGCTGATAAAGTAATTGAAGGTGTAAAAGCTGGAGCAATCAAACATTTCTTCCTTGTTGGCGGTTGTGATGGTGCTAAACCTGGCAGAAACTATTACACAGATTTTACTCAGATGCTTCCAAATGACACAATAATTCTTACACTTGCATGTGGAAAATTCAGATTCAACAAACTTGATTTTGGAACAATTGGTGAGCTTCCAAGATTACTTGATGTTGGTCAGTGTAATGATGCTTTTTCAGCAGTAAAAATAGCTTTGGCTCTTGCTGATGCTTTTGAAACTGATGTTAACTCACTACCACTGTCACTTATTTTAAGCTGGTATGAACAGAAAGCAGTTGTAATACTACTTTCACTTCTACACCTTGGTATCAAAAATATGAGAATGGGACCATCAATGCCTGCATTTATTAAACCTGAAGTTTATAAAGTACTGAAAGATAATTTTAATCTGATTCCAGTAACAACTCCTGAACAGGATATTAAAGACATTCTTGGAACAGATGTTGAATTAAACAACACTTATTAATTTTGTAAAGCAATTGTATAAACCCCTCTTTAAAACCGTCGGTTAGTATTAGCCGGCGGTTTTTTTCATGCTGCCTGTAAATCTTCAATTTTATTAGAATAAAGTTTAACAGTCATTCTTTCATGATAAAGAGTTGATTCATCAAAATGTATTGAGGTTGAATAAATAAGTCTTTCCCCGCGTTCTGAAATTTTTGCTTCAGTAAACATTACAAGAACATCCTGAGTAATTGTTTCTTTAATTTCGCCTCTTTTAATATCAAATTCCTGTTTGCCAACGAATTTATTATCAACCTTGTCAAAAATCGAAAAATATACTCTGTATTCATCAATGTTTTTCTTTTTAATATCAATGTTCAAAACAAATGGATATTCTGCATCAACCTGACTTATTATATCATCTTCTGCATATTCAGCATTTTTATAAGGCGAAAAAATATATTCACCAACAGCTTTAATAAAATTATTAAACATCAGACCCCCTGGACTTCGCTGTCGCGAAGTGTAATGTTACCTTTCGTTAACATGTGATGGCTTACAGCCATGTAAAGACACCTTCCGGTGTCAGTAAAGTTGACTATCGTCAACAGATGAAACAGTTAATAAGTTACCAGGTCTGTGACCCTCAGCGAGTGAGATTGGAAGGAAAAAGCGTATTCTTAATCACTTATTAACTGCTTCACCTTTCACTTAGGGGTCAAGTCTCAACATTACGACATTTTTACAAATGTACGAATGATCGAGAGCTTGACCCCGACCTCACTGTTTCTTATTTACTCACCGCTTTATTTATCGACATTACTTGTTGACGTGAAAAGTGACGGTTCGGGATAATCCTGATGATGAAACTGCTGTGATTTGATTTATTCCTTCAGAAAACTCATGATTAAAGGAATGGGCTTGATTTGTTGATGTTATAAACTTATTATTTATATACCAAAAAATTTCTTCATTTTCTCTTGTTACACCGGCAGACACTTTGATTTGCTGATATTTTCCATCAAATCCAACAGGGATTTTTATAGTAATTCCGTCTGGGGGATACAAAATGCTGAAATCAGCTTTACGGGAAATATGTTCACAAGTCGGATTGTGTTCAGGGAGTGACAATTTTTTATTAGTGTGTCTTTCTACAAAACTGCTTACATCTGAAGGATAAACAATAACAATTTCTTCAGTTCTGTTTTCGTCCCAGCATAGAGAACACACTTCATATTTTTTTTCACTATTCATCCAAATTTTTTTATGATATGGGCAAGTTTTAATACTTGGTTCAATATCTGGTGAATCAACTTCGATAATATTTTTACAATTATCGGTTGCACGATAACCAGTTTCGGCACATATTTTGATTTTTTTAAAATTGACCTCAAACTCAAAATCTAGCTTATTATTAGCAAGTATTGAAAAAACATCAAACAAAACCGGTGCTGCCGCAATATAACCTGTAAGTTCAGGAGCACTCATACCTGAAAAATTCCCAGCCCATACACCAACACTGTATTCCGGGGTAACACCGATTGCCCATGCATCTTTAAAACCATTTGAAGTTCCAGTTTTCCACGAAACCTGCCCAGCTGAAGAAAATTTATCAATATAAAACTCTATCCCTGGTCTTTTTACATTTTTTAAAATATCAAGTGTAAGTTTTATAGATTCTTTACTTAAAATCTGCTCACTGCTGTCAAAATTGTCACGAATAACTGGATTTTTCCCTTGTGCCATTAATGAATACAACATTGTAAGCTCATCAAGTCTTGCTTCCACACCACCTGTTATCATACTTAAACCATAATTTTCAGGAGAACGTGTAAGGGTGGATATTCCAGTTTTTTCCAGAAAAAGATAAAAGTTCAGAAATCCAACTTCTTTAAGAAGTCTTACTGCCGGAATATTCAGTGAACGATACAATGCTTCACCAGCTCTGACAGTTCCATTATACCGATTATCAAAATTAACCGGTGAAAAACTACCGTAAAAAGTTGGAACATCAAATAAAATTGTCTGGGGTAGTATAAATCCGTTTTCAATTGCATAAGCATAAAGAAATGGTTTAAGTATGGAGCCTGTTGAACGGTTAGCTCTGACACCATCCACCATACCTGAATTTTCAAAATCCCAGTAATTTGAATTCCCGATATATGATTTAATCTGACCTGTTCTATTTTCAATTGTAATTATACTGAGATTATTAATTCCACGATTTTTAAGGTTAAGAGTTCTCAAACTCGCAATTTTTTCAATTCTTTCCTGTAATTTTAAATCAATACTGGTTTTAACAATAGTATTTTTATGCTGTCTAAAA
>JBAZDD010000224.1:0-4120 GCA_041654635.1 Candidatus Muiribacteriota bacterium | reverse complement strand
CATAGAAACGCCATAATAATATGTATATAAAGCAGTTATACAAGAAAATGCCATAAATATAAATATATGCGTTCCATGCATAAAAATAATATTAAGTAATAGATTAACAAAAAAGAAAATAAATAAAATAGAATAATATAAAATTAATATGTTTTTTCTTTCCATAATTTTTTTAGAATTTAAAAATATCTTCTCCCTGTAAATCATTTGAAGGAGTAATTTCTGTATTTATAGGTTTTTTTACAGTTTTTTCAGATTTTTTAATACCTTTTTCTTCTGCCGCACATCTTACCTGATTTCTACCACCTTCTTTTGCTAAATAAAGACCATCATCAGCTAACTTTATAATACTATCTTTATCTTTTGCATGTTCTGGAAAAGTTGAAACTCCAATACTAATTTTTACAGATAATTCATCTTCTTTAAATTTATATCTTTTGACTTCAACTATTTGTCTGAGTTTTTCAGCTATTTCCATTGCTTCTTTTGTATTAGTATCTGGCATGACAAGACAAAATTCTTCTCCACCATATCTTGCTGCAAGATCATTATCTCTTGCAATATTTATAATACATTGTGCTGTCTGCTCAAGTACAAAATCTCCGATTTGATGACCATAAGTATCATTAAAAGTCTTAAAATGATCAATATCTGTCATCATCATTGAGAATTTATCACCTTTTGCAATAAGAGAATCTACATACTCGTTAAAATACCTATTATTATACATCTTTGTCATACCATCTTTATTAGCAAGTTCAACAGTTTTTTCATAAAGTTGTGCATTTTTAATAGCCAAAGCTGTTAAAGTAGCAAGAAGAAGCATAAGTCTGCCATCTTCCTGAACATTTTTTTCATTTTCAGTATCACCAACTATAAAAATACCTAATTTATCATCAGCATGAACTAAAGGTGCTGCCATAACAATATCAACATTAAGTTTTTTAAGTAATTCATTTATATTAAAATCTTTTTTTGCAATATCAGTTGTTACTAAGTTATTTGAATTTATTACAAATTTAAAAAGAGTTTCCTCACCTTCATTTATATTGAGTTTTAAACCATTCAAATCAGAAATTGCATAACCTTTTTGCTTTTTAAGAACTAATTTTTCCTTTTTTTTATCAGTTAAAAAAATAGCACATTTTTTTGAACCAAAAAGTTTAGCTGCTGTATTCATAACTTCATCAAGAGCATTTTCAAGATTAAGACTAGCTCCAAGCACTTTTGAAAGCATTTGTAAACTGATTACACGAGAAGACAACTTGGCAATTTTATCTCCAGCTTTTTTAAATTCATCTTCAGCATTTTTCAGTCTTTTTAATTGAGCTATGTTTTTTTTGTTTTCTGTTTCAAGATCAGTTATCTGTATTTCATATCTTTTTGATTTCCTGGCAGATATAATTCCAACAGCTGTACCAAAAATAAAAAAGATAATTGGCGATATAAGCAGAAGCTTAAAATACAACGAATTATTAACTTTATAAAATTGAGATGCACCTATAGAAACTCCTAATTGTGTAAAATCTGCAAATATTTCAGTAAGGAATTTATTAGCAGCTCCGGTTAAATCTCCTCTAAAATAAAAAGAACCAATAACCCACAAAAGAGAATAAAGCAATGCTACTCCTACACCACCAACAATCCCTTTTTTTAATCCTGAATAAACAATGCTTATAAGAGCTAACATTGTAACAATAATAATAAGAAAATATCTTGTTTCAAGAATTTTTCCAATAAGAGATATTTTTTTGATACTTTGAAGATCTGAATCTGAAACAGCAATATTTTTACCTATAGCAATAGTTTTTAATTTTAAAAACGAAATATAATCTTCTTTAACTGGATATTTAAAACCTCCAGTCTGAATAAGAGAATGATTGTTAGTTATAAGAGCATCTAAAATATAAATATCAGAATCCGAAGAAGAATAAACCTCATCAAGTACAACTTCCTGGTTTTTTGTTACAAAAGAATTATAAATTTCATCAATGCTATGTTGTACTGTTTTTTTAATAAGTTCAGGAGAAACAATATAAAAAAAACCAACAATTAAAAACAAGTTAAAAAAAACTATAAAAATTTTTTTCATAATTTTACCAAATCCCCAAATTTCCAATGTCAAACATTTCTTTTTCTATATTATCAGAAATGGTATAATCTGACAAATCCATCCAATTTATTAATTCATTAAAATTATTATCGCTTATTGTATATAAATTAATTGGAAGCTTAAGAAGATTTGTCTTCATAATATCTGTAATTTTTTCTTGAATACGATTTTCTGTAATACCATCAATATAATGAAGTTTTTTATCTTTTAATGAATAACAAGCAATAAAATCATCTTTTATATAAAGAAAATCTTTATCAGTTATATTTACAAAATATTTTATAAAAAGAAAATCAATACTATTAACACTAATTTCATCGGTTTTTATAAGTGCATTATGTAGTTTTTTTAATCCAATATCAAAAGCATTTAAAACTGGAAAAACTTTTATAAATGTCAACTCATTTTTTACAGGTGGTCTAAAATCAAAAAGAAGAAATAAATAAAACGGATATCCTGATATATTTAATCCTGCAATGTCAGAGAGTTCTATATTATTATCATGTAATAATTCATCACAGGTTTCATTTATCAAATCTAATATATTATTTCTAAAAAAATCTTTTTCTTTAAAATACAAACTTTCATCTTCATCACCAGCTTTAATTTCTTTTTTAACACTTTTTATAACACATTTCGCATTTCTATCAAAAAGAAAAGCTCTTAAATTATTTTTTTCAATAAAAAAGTATATAAAAAACATTCTATGCAATGTATTCCTGGGCCATATAGATAAAATACTTCCTTTATAAACTTGAAAAGTAAAATCTGAAAAACCAGACCCGACAAATTTTGATAATTTTTTTAATACATCAATTGATATGTTTTCTATATTTTGTTTTGATTCGGCAATTTGAAATATATTTTCAACATAAGTCTGTTCTTTGAAAGGCAAAAATGAACTATCCACATGAATAAAACTCAAAACTCCCCTCCCGCTAGATTTTCCAAAACCTCAGAAAATCTTTTAAATATATGGGCTGACCTTTTAATAAATCAGCCCGGATTCAATCAATTAAGAGTTTTTTATAAATTCATTTAATTCTTCTGTTTTATCAACTCTTTCCCACAAAAATTCATGTTCGTTTCTTCCAAAATGACCATAAGCAGCTGTTTTTTTATAAATAGGTCTTCTAAGTTCAAGATGTTCTATTATACCTGATGGAGTTAAAGGAAAAACTTTTCTAACAGCTTTTGCAATTATTTCTTCATCATGTTTTCCTGTTCCAAAAGTATCAACCATAACAGAAATAGGTTCCGATACACCAATAGCATAAGCCAGCTGTACTTCACATCTTTCGGCAAGTTCAGCAGCAACAATGTTTTTTGCAATATATCTAGCCATATAAGCAGCACTTCTATCTACTTTAGAAGGATCTTTTCCAGAAAAAGCTCCACCACCATGTCTGCCCATACCACCATAAGTATCAACAATGATTTTTCTTCCAGTAAGACCTGCATCTCCCTGAGGTCCACCTATTACAAATCTTCCAGTTGGATTAACATAATATTTAGTTTTTTCATCAACAAAATTTTTAACAACCGGTACTATAACTTTTTCCATTATTTCTCTTTTAAGAGTATCGTATTCAACTTTATCATCATGTTGAGTCGATACAACAACAGCAGTAACTCTAACAGGTTTATCATCTTTGTATTCAACACTAACCTGAGCTTTACCGTCAGGTCTTAAATATTTCAAATTTTTATTTCTTCTAACTTCAGCAAGTCTCTGACATAATTTGTGAGATAAAAGAATTGGAAGAGGCATATATTCATCAGTTTCATTTGAAGCATATCCAAACATAATTCCCTGATCTCCAGCTCCTTGGTCTTTGTTAGTTCCCTCATTTTCATCAACACCCTGTGCAATATCTGGGGATTGTTCATCAATAGATACTAAAACAGCACAAGTTTTATAATCAAATCCTTTATCTGATGAATCATATCCAATTTCTTTAACTGTTTTTCTTACTATAGAAGGTATATCTACATAAGCAGTTGTTG
>JBAZDD010000223.1:0-4121 GCA_041654635.1 Candidatus Muiribacteriota bacterium | reverse complement strand
CTGTTCAAGTCCAAAATTTGCACAGCTTGTCGTTTCAGTTCGTGCAATTCTTTCAGCTCTTGCAGAGGAAAATATAAAATCATCTTTTAATTTTTCGGATATTTCGTAAATGCTTAAACCATCTTTGAAACCAGTGGTTATAACTTGTTTCATTCTGACATTAGTGGAAGTGTTCCACAATCCAGCTTGTCTGATTGCTTCATCAGTTATAAAACTGTTTATAATTGGATCAAACATATCGAAATTATACTGATATTCAAATCTTTTTATTTTTAATTCGGCTTGGTTAATTGTCGTTTCAAGTTGTTTACCGAAATAATAAACAGTGTTTTCAATTAATGCTTTCGCTGTTTTCTCGAATATTTGTGTAAAATCGTTTTCGTAATTTGCTGATAATTCTTCTGGATTAATGGATTTTATAGCTTCATCAAACCCTGATTTGACTATTTTTTTGTTGATATTTTCAATTTTTGTAAATTCTGTATCCATGAATTTTTTTTGCATTTCGCGGGCTTCTGGAGTTTTTAAGTTTAAATATTTATTTTGTAATACAGATTTTGTTTTCATATAAGTTGGCGTCAACCCCATCGGCAAATATCCAACATCAGATTTTTCAAACTCTGGAAATCCAAGTTCTAAATGGTCGTTAATTACATCAAACGGCACACCCATAGCAAAATAACTTTTTGCTTCTTCTGCTTTTTTTGCTCTCATTTCTGCGAATACAGGTGTTTTTTGTAAGTCGTAATAAAAATAATATTCTCCATTTGGATATATAAATTCTGTTAATGCTTTTGTAAATTTTTCCATAAAAGGAATTATTTTATTTTCAAAAAATATAACTCTGCTTTCTGAAAGATTGTTATAACTTGCTTTATCCATTAAACCGAGTAATATCGGCGGAACACCAAAAGCGACACAAATATCTTCTCTGTTCATTTTTTTAGCGTTCATAAAATCAAGCTCTGACGGATTAATGCTTATTTGTTTATAGTCAAATTCTCCACCGTCTATAAATAAAGGTTTCCTGTTGTTGTAAGTTCCTATTGTGTCATTTATATTTTTTTTAACTCTCTTAAATTCATCATCTGATAAAGTTTCATTTGTCGTTATAATTGCTGATGGTCTTAAATTTTCTTTAAATGTGTTTTCGTTCCAGGTTTCAATACTTTGTTCAGTTTTTATTTTTTGTTCCAATGGTAGTATTGGTGATATTGCCTTTTTGTTTTGATTAAAGAAATCTAATTTTTTGAGGTGTAAAACTTCGTCTTTTGTGTAATTGTATTTTGAAGTATAACCGGAATATTCATATCCAATAATCGAACCTAAAAAATTATGAACAACTGTAACAAGTTCAGGATTTAGTATATGTAATTCGATAAATTCATCGACCTGAACTTTATATATAAAACAATTTCCATAAAGTTCAAGACAACCTGCAACCTGCTCTGTAAATTCAGATATATTTTGTTCTTGATTAGGTTTTTTAAGGAGTTCAGTTTCAATATATTCTTCTGTTTTTTTGTTTTTTAAATATATAGGTATTTCTGCAGATTTTTCAGCGACAAAACTGACACAACGATAAACATATAAATTTTTTTGAAATGCTATTTTTTCATTTACTACGAAGTCACCATTGTTAATAAAATTTATTAATTGTTGGAGTGTGTAAGTTTTTTTCTTAATTGGTTTTTTAAAGAATTTATCTAAAATACCCATTTCAACCCCTTTTGACCATTTTGTCGTTATTTTAATAATAACAGATAATTTTTATTTTTCAAATACTTTTTATAATTCTCTAATATTTATTTTACCGCCCCGTTTGATATAGTCTTGAAGTGCATACCTCAAAGCATCGATAGCGTGATCGTTTTCTTTCACAAATTGGTCTAAAATAACGTCGTTTTTATCCTTTTTATATTGATAATTTTCGAATTCCGAAATTAAATTGACACAAGATTTATCTATATAAACTTTGCGTTCTCTTATCCAATCAATACCAGCTTCAACGCTTCCTGACCTTTTATTCGCTGGTCGCATTCTAAAATTATTTTGTTTAAATTCCTTTATTCTGGCAGGTTCGGCACTATCTGCTGTGAAAATATGTTTATTATATTCTGGGTATTTCTTTTTTAATTTTCTTATTAAGTCTGAATTACCAAGCCCTGATTTATAAAATTCTTTGAGTATGTATATTTCGTTATCTTTCACCCCTACTTTTAAACATGCCGTAGGATTATTAAAACCAAAATCAATGCCAAATACAATATCGTCATAATATTCTGTATTTTGTTCGAGTGTCTTGATTGTATAGTTAGAAAAGACTACATTTTCAACTTGACCCCACAGCCCCCAACGATAAATGTTATATAAATTTTCGTTTCTTTCTTTTAATTTTTCTAATTTCTGCAAATATTCTTCATCTATAAATTCGTTTTCAAACGCCGTCGATTTATGTATTAGTGTATTTTCAGGATCAATGGGATTAATAAAAAAAGCTTTATTTATCCAATTCTTTTCGTTTACAGGATTAAAAGTTAGCGTTATTATATGTTTATTGTTGCTTTTGCCTCTTAGCCTTAAATCAAGTTGTTCAAAATCCGCTTGTGTTATTTCTGTAGCTTCCTCAACCCAAATTTCATTAATATTATCAATCGACTTTAGTTTTTCAACATCGTCAAGCCCAAGAAAAATAATACTACTATTTGTTTCGTTGTTCGTTATTTCGAAGCTGGATTTATTGATATTAAAACAATGCGTTAGATTCCAATCTGATATTTGATTTGAAATTCTCGCCCAAACAGAAAAACGCAATGTATTAGCGACTTTTCTTAACACAAGGATTTTATAATTTTTATTCGTGAATGTTTTTAACACTACTCTTTGGGATTGAAAATAAGATTTTCCTGAGCCAGCACCGCCATAATACAATTGATACCTTTTTTCAGATTTGAAAATTGGAAGAAAGTTTTTTGAAATATGTTTAACTGCGTTCGTTAGATCAATAATCATTTTATCTCGTCAGGAATTATTATTTTTTTCTCTGTGTAGTCAATTTCCTGCTTATCTCTCCATTTTTCGGGGTTTCTGTTTTTTAGCCAGAATATACAAGCCGTGGTGTCGGGCGGATAATGTTTATCTACATCGAAAGTATCTGTTACAATTCCTTCGTGTGCGAAAACTTTTGTTTCTTTGTGCGTATATCCTAAAGCTCTATTATACAATCTATCAGCTACATTACTGTCAGCAATTTTTTTACCTCTTTTTAAGGACTCCGAAAACTCTTTATGTTCCAGCTTCCATTTATTTAATGTCGATTCTGCAATACTAAAGAAATCAGCCATTTCTTTATCAGTCGCCCCGAGCAAACAAAGTTTATATGCTTGTTCTATATACTCTTTTTTAAAAGAGGAAGGTCTGCCACCTCTGTTTTTAGTTTTTGGTTTCTTCTCGACTTTCTTTTTCAACTTTCCCTCCGGGATATAAAAAAAGTGGTTAACTTCTGTCAACCACTCTTATTTTAACTTATATTGTCTTTTTTGTCAATTCTGGCTATTTTCTGTTATTTCTTCAAAATCAACATAAGCAGAATAATAATCCGATTCACCATACCACCTTAACGTTATTGTATTTACGTTAGTTTTAATTTCATAAAAATAATATTCATAAAAATAATATTCATAAAAATAATATTCATAAAAATAATATTCATATTCTTCCGTGTTTTTATTATTTTTAACCGAATTAGTTTTTATATCGACATCAACGACTGTTTCCCCTAATAAATCCGTTAATCTACCACCGATTACATCTTCTAAATAAACTATTTCACAACAATCATTTTCGTGAAACATTTTAAATATTTTACCGCTTTCAGTTTTAAAAATAAGCTGTTCATAATTATTATCATCTGTTTTTAAAGTTATTTCAGATATTATTTCGCCAACCATTTTTTTAAATTCATTAATTGTTTTTTGTTTCATAAAATCACACTCCTTTATTATGTTTTTCTATCAACACAACTGCTATATTCAAACATATTGTTAGTATGCAGAACCCAAGCCGGATTTGATTATCCGGCAATAGTTCAAACACCAAAGACAATATCAAAAAGTTTATTA
>JBAZDD010000222.1:0-4140 GCA_041654635.1 Candidatus Muiribacteriota bacterium | reverse complement strand
TAAATGTCTTGAAATTTTACTTCTTGTTTCTTCAAGAGAATCAACAATACTGCAAACACATAAATTTTTTTCTTCAAAAAGCAAATTTATTATTCTCAGTCTGAGTGGTTCAGATAATCCTTTAAATAATCTAACATGTTCATTTAACATAAAAAACCCCTTATTTTGTGTTTTAATATTTATTTATTAAACATCGTATAACTGTATAACCGTTTACCCGGTTACTCGATTATACAGTTATTCAATTATAACATAATAAATTTTTGAGTCAATTAGTTTGATTTGAAATTTTTATTCTGATAAAAAACTTTCGATTGATTTATGTAACCCTGTAATTAAATCTGCCATCCAGTCATATTTTAATGTATCCCATGTATCTGTTTCTTCATGATAATTTTTGTTTCTTAAAAAAGCTGTGTCTGTTAACATAAAAGCAGGATAATCCTGTTGCCAGAAGGACCAGTGATCTGAAAAATCAGTATAACGGACAAATCCTTTTGTGATTAATTTTTCAGCTGGAAATTTAGAATATTTTTTGAATCGTTCATAAATTTTTTGAGTAAATATTTTTGAATTATCATTTCCAACAAAAGCTATAAAATTCCCTCTATTAGCATATTTTAAGCCTAAAAAAGCCGGATAAACCTGCGAAAACATCGAATTATCATAATAACCTATCATTTCAAGAATTACAGCACCGTGAACATTAACATTTTTTCTTTTTAATTCTTCAGTAAAAACAAAACTTCCCATCTTATCAGTCTGAAAAAATGGAGCTTCTTCATTTACAAAACCTACAAAAACAATACCGAAATTTTCACTTTCAAAATCTTTAAAAAGTCTTGCCAGTTCTAACATACCAGCAACTGCGCTGGCATTGTCATCAGCCCCCTGTGATTCAAACACTGTATCATAATGAGCACCAATAAAAATGTATTTTTTAGAATTATCCTCAAAAAAATTATCTTTATAAGCAATAACATTGCTCACTTCACATTCATTTTTTCTGAGTGAAGGATTTTCAACTATATAAGTTTGAAAAATAACTTCATAACCATGTTTTAAAAATTCGTCTTTAATGTAATTTTGTGAAAGAATTAAATTATCATACTTATATATATGTCTTATTCCAATTTCATCTGACAACATTCTGACATGTTTTTCTAAATTTTTTTCAATTTCATGATAATTTCCTGTTGGATTATATACCTTTGAAATTCTAAAACCATATATTCCATTAAAAAATATATATGCAATTAAAATTGTTGAAATTGTTGTTATTAATAATCTTTTTATTGGAGGAAACTTAAAAAAGGAATTTTTTAGTATATTAATAATCCACCTCATTAATATTTTTATAATAATTCCGGAAGTGTTTTAACAAAATGGTATATTTCATCCCGGACTTTTCTGTAACCTTCAATTCCCAACCCTAAAGCTGGCGGATCCTGAAATCCTTTATGAATAACTTTTTTAGCGCCTGGAAAAAAAGGACAGGATTCTTTTGCATTATCACACACTGTAATTACTAGATCAATTTCTTTATCTAAAAATTCATTTAAATGCTTTGAATAATGTTTTGATATATCAACTTCAATTTCCTTTAAAACTTTTATAGCCTGAGGGTCAACTTTTGCAGGATTTGAACCAGCTGAATAGATTTCATACTTATTACCGAAAATTTTTTTTGCTATTCCTTCAGCCATCTGACTTCTACACGAATTAGCTGTGCATAAAAATAATATTTTTTTCATAAAAAATCCTTTTAAAGTATTTTTAACTTTTAAATAAGTTTTTATCACAACATTTATCAACTTCTGCCTGAATTGTAATATGACTAATCCCATAATGTTCTTTTAATATATGTTCAATTTTATCATAAATCTTTTCAATTTCGGAAAGAAGTAAATTTTCAACATCAATATGAGCGTCAAAATATATAGTTTTTTCATTGCTCATCCAGGAATGTACATGATGAATATTTTTAACTTCTGTAATTTGTTCTATTTCTTTTTTAATTTCGTCATAATTTAAAGGTGCAGCTGATTGCATTAAAATATCAACTGTATGTTTAATTAACTGGAATGTTTCTTTGAGTATATAAATAGAAATTAATATTGTAATTAAAGGGTCTATCCAGTAAATCTGCCAAAATTTAATTAAAATGCCGCCAAAAATTACACCGACAGATGAAACAGTATCACTTAATAAATGAAGATAACTAGATTTTATATTTAAATTTTCTTGAGAATCCTTATGTAAAAGCAAAACAGAAAAAAGATTTGCAAGTAATCCAATTATTGCGACAATAAGCATAAGATTTCCATCTATTGTTTTGGGAAACCTGAAACGATTAACTGCTTCATACACTAAAAAAATTGAAATAGCAAAAAGAACGATGGAATTTAAAAAAGCAGAAAGAATTTCAGCTCTTTTATAACCATATGTTTTTCTTTCGTTTTTCGGTTTTTTTGAAATTCTGAAAGCAACATAACTTAATGCAATTGCTAAGGTATCACTTAAATTATGGACTGCATCAGAAAGTAATGCAAGACTACCAGATAATATTCCACCTATAAATTCAGCCGTAGTTATTAAAGCATTTAAAACTGTTACCCAGAATATTTTTTTACCGGATATATTAGAAACATCATGTGAATGACCGTGATTATGATTATGATTATGATTATGATTACTTTCCATTATACTAACTCCTTTTAAATTGAAATTATGCCGTTAATATCATATAAAAACCTGATATTATAATTAACACTCCACATGTTTTTTTATTATATTCATTATTTTAACGGATTTTTCCATTGAAGTCATCTCAACAATAACTTCAAAAAATGTTCCAGCTATTATTATTATTCCGCAATGACCAATTGCAAACATCAAATACAAAAGGTGTGCTCCTATAGGATTAGTCGGTGCAAGTTTATACACTCCTGCAAACACAGGTGCCATATATGCAAAAGTGCAAGGTCCAAGAGCAAGACCAAAAAGTAATCCTAATATAAAAGCTCCAAGAATATTTTTTTTAGTTCCTTTCAGATTTAATCCACCGAAATTTATTGAATAAAGATCAAGCATATATGTTCCAGTAGCCAGTAAAACTACAGCAACAATATAATTACCGATAGAACCTATATCACCCATGATTTTACCAGCACTTGCAGTAATGAAGCCTATTATGGCAATAATTAACATTATACCAAGCGAGAAGACTGTTGAAACCAGAAATGCTTTTTTTCTGGTTTTATTTTTTTGTCCAGTTATATAAGCGACTATTAAAGGAATACTTGCTATATGACAGGGACTCAATATTACACTCATAACTCCCCATAAAATAGCCCCAGCAAAAGTTAGATATAAACTTCCTTCCATTAATTTTGAAACAAAAATAAAAAAATCCTGCATTATTTTTCCACCTTTATACCTAATCTTTTCCACACAGCAAGAACATCTTCTTTACTTATGAATCCTTCATGACGATGTTTTTCATTCCCCAGTTCATCAAAAAAGATAATTGTAGGAATAACTCTAACACCATATCTGGAAGCTATAAACTGATTTTGAGGATAAGTAAGGTCAATATACTCGGTTTCAAAAAATTCAGTATAATCTCTCTGGAATTCTTCTATAATAGGTTTCATCATTTTACATGGAACACATGAAGCAGCACCAATATCTATTAATTTTGGTAATCTTTTACTTGCGTTTTTGAAGCTTTCTTCAATTTCAGCTCTTTCTTTTTCGATTTCACTATAATGTTTATTTAATTGAATATTTTTATAAACAACCAAACCAGCAGCAATTAAAATAATAATAATTAAAAGAGTTTTCTTAAAATTCACATTTTTTCCTTATATTAAAATTTTTTTTATATCTTCTACTGTTAAAACTTTACCAGTTGTTTTTACATCTCCATCGATAGCCAAAGCCGGTGTCATTAAAACACCCATATTCATAATTTCGGTTAAATCTTCGATTTTTACTAATTCAGCTTCAACTCCTGTTTCTTCAACCGCTTTTTTAGCATTTTCAAACAAAATTTTGCATTTTGGGCAACCTGTTCCTAAAATCTGAATTTTTTTCATAAATATCCTCCTTTTTTTATGCGAAAAACTGACCAAAAAT
>JBAZDD010000221.1:0-4140 GCA_041654635.1 Candidatus Muiribacteriota bacterium | reverse complement strand
TCAATCCTTTTAATTTTCTTATTAATATTCACATTTTCAGTTTTTTCAGTTGATTCAGAAACTCTGAATAATAAGCTTGAAATTCTTAAAGAACAGGCTGCAATTCTAACCAGGGAGCAGAACACTTTAAATCGCTCTCGTATGGCAAGAGAAGAGATGGATGAAGAAGAAGATCCACTTTATGAATTGCTATGGTATATTCACAAAATGAATAGTGAACACCCTGATGTGCTTGATGATGAAAGAAAAGATTATTTGAATATTCTTCTCAATCAGATGGGAAGAGCTTTAATGACAAGGGGTGATATTTCAAACGAATCTGTCCGTCAAAATTTGTATATTCAACTTTCGGAAATTTTAGAAACAATTGTTGAAGATATACTTGTGGTTGATGAATCCCATATTGGTGAATTTGAGAGACAGACCGGGATTCAGGTCAGAAATCCTCAGCCAGAGGAAGATGATGGCAGAGAATATTACAAAGGAAGAATTACTGGGAATGCTGTTAATGTAAGAAGTGGTCCCGGGACTTATTTTGATGTACTTGTTACTTTAAATCTTGGGACTGATGTTGTAATTCTTAATAAAGATAATGACTGGTATCAGGTGAAAATGCCTGATGGAAGACTTGGTTTTATTTTTCATACACTTTTACGAGAACTTGATGAAGAAGCCGATGGAATATATCAAAGTTTTACAACTGGAACTGTTAAAGTTACTGTAGCGAATGTAAGAAGTGGACCTGGAGATAATTTCACAAAAATTGATGCGTTAAAATACGGTACTGTAATCAAAATTTATGACAGCAGTTCAAACTGGTATGAAATTCAGACCCCTGACGGTTTGTTTGGATTTATTTTTGGTCAGCTTGTTTTTCTTGATGATTCCGATGCTGAAATGATTGGTCAGGGAAGAATAAAAGTGCATTCTGCCAATGTTAGAATGGGGCCCGGCACCAATCATCTTGTGATTGCGACTTTATCAAGCGGTACTATGTTTAATGTGGTTGAAAAACAGGGTAACTGGTATAAAATTCGAATGAATGATGGTCAAACTGGATTTATATATTACAATTTAATTCAGATAATTGAAAATCCAGACAATGACACTATTGTAACCCCACAGCCTCCTCAAAATCCAGATGTTCCTGAGCAACCTGATGAACCTGCTCAGCCTGTTACTGAAAGAGGTAAAATTATTGTTAATTCGGCAAATATAAGAAAAGGTGCTGGAACTAATTTTGGTATTCTGACAACATTGAAAAGAAATACTACTTTTGAAATATTATCTAAAACTTCAAGCTGGTTTAGAATTAAACTTGATGATGGTAGAATTGGATTTGTTTATGAAACTCTGATTGAGAGAATTCAGGGTGGGATAGGTTCAACCCCTGATATTGAATATGCGACAATCGATGTTAATGCAGCCAATGTAAGAAGTGGACCCGGGACATCATATTCTATTGTTGCAACTTTAAACCACGGTACTGATGTTAAAGTTTTAGAAAGAAATACCTGGTCAAAAATCGAAGCTCCCGATGGGACAGTTGGATATTGTCATTCAAACCTATTATCTTTTGCTTCTGACGGATTTTCTGAACCATCTGAAAAAGCAGAAAGAATAGCTTATTATGCTAATCAGGCTGTAGGACAGTCTGGTGTTATTTTTGGTGTTAGTTGTTACACAAAAGATACTGCTTATGGAAGGCTTGCCTGTGCTGCTGTTGTAAGTGCCATTCTCAAAAAATCTAATGTTGGATATAATAAAGTTGAGTTATATTGTCCTTATCAGCAGAGATATCTTGACAGCATTGGATTTAAAACTATTACAAATAAAAGATACAATAAAGGTGATGTTGTATTCTGGGCAAAATATCAGGGTGACAGAGCAAGGCATGTTGGTGTTATTGTGCAGAAAGATGTTTACGGCAATTGGTGGACTGTTGATAATTCATCATCTCAGCTTAAAGTGCTGAAACGCCCGTTAATCAGGTCATATTATCCTGTAGTTTTACCGGTTAAGAGAGTGCAGTAAATTAATTTTAAAATTGCTGGAGGATTTATGAAACAAATCAAATATTTGTTGGTTTTTAATTTCATAATGATTTTAATGGGACTAATTGGATTTTTAGCTTCAAATGATATTGCACACGATTATATTGGAAATAATATAAAAAATATTATTACTCAAGGTGTTATTTTGCCAGAATGGAGCTCTTGTAATGGTGAATGGTATATTTTACAGGTAGAATTTATTATTAGATTTATTTTTTTGCTTGTAAATGCATTTTTTTTATATAAATTTTCTATAATAATTAAAAAAAATTTTGAAGTTTAAATAAAGAGGAATTTAACTAACTTTTCTTAAAAAAATATAGTATTTGGTTATTTTGCCAAATAGACAAATACTAAAAAATTTTTTAAATAAATATATTAAATTTGCTTATAATTTTTTTTTATTTTATCATAATAATATGAATATTTATTATGAAATAACTAAAATTTTCATAACTGCTGTGATTATTGCTTTGATATCAATTATTTCAAAAACTTCGTCTCTGGTTGGCTCTATACTGGCTTCTATTCCGCTTGTTTCAGTTTTAGGAATTATCTGGCTTTACAGAGATACAAAAAACACTCAGTCAATTATTGATTTAAGTTATGGTGTTTTCTGGCTTGTTATTCCATCACTTTCATTTTATCTAATTTTTCCATATTTACTAAAAAAAGAAGTAAATTTTTATTTATCTTTAACTCTTTCTCTGACAGGCATGATTATTTTTTATTTTTTAACCATCAAAACATTAAATTATTTTGGAATATCAATATAGTAATTAAAAGTTGTGACTGGGTTTAAAAAAAATACAAAGTGAAAAATATGAAAAAATTTATTCAGAATATAATACTTGCCTTTTTAATAATGATGCTTATTTATTTTGTAAAATTCAGCTATTCTTTCTATAAATCAGCAAGGGAATTTTCTTTTAATAATTATATTCAGAATTTTAACATAAGTTTGCATGAAGATTTTAATTATGAAAATATTTTAAATAAAACTCAGGATTTTTTTCTTAGAATATTCAATATTCAGCCGGAAATAGATATCGAGCCTGAAATTATAATAGACAAAGAAAATGAATTGTTGATGATAAAGCTTACAATACCAGAACCAGAATATACTGAGATAAAATTTGAATTTGTTGACAGCAAAAAAATACATCTGGAATACATCTATAACAGAAGTGATTATTCCAAAGGATATAAAGTTTCCAAAAAATTTACCTTGAAAAGAAATTTTTATCTGCCAGAAAAAGTTGATACTAATTCTTTTGAGGTCGATAAAAATGATAATAATTTTATAATTAAAGTAAAATTGATTGATTAATATATTTTGGGGGAGTGCTGTGAAAAAAAGTCTTATTTTCTTATTTTTAATTTTTTCGTTAAATTTTATATTTTGTGATGAGAAAAATCCACTGATTATAGGAATGATTGAAAATTCAAATTTATATTATCAGGAAATAACAGAACACGGTGAATATAAAATTCCATTAAGTTCACTTGATGAGGGGGAATTTAAAAAAATTCAGACTGTTAATGGAAAAATTGTCAGAACTATTTTTACCCACGAAAAAGAATCTTCTTTCTCGATTTATAACAGTTATGTAAATCAGCTTACAAAACAGGGATTTGAAATACTTTTACAAATTGAAAAAGATTCAGGTGGTGTTAATTTCAAAAAAATAGTTTATGCTCTTAATCCAGTGGAAAATGACAGAAATTTTGAAAGGTCAATTCCGTTTAATTCAGGTTCTGATACCAATCAGTATTATATTTCTGCAATAAAAAAAATGGCTGACAGAGATATTTATGTAACTATTAACATAAATACAGGTTGGTGGAATTATCCTGTTTACAGAGTTGATATTATTGAAACTGAAGTCGAAATACCTGAAATAAAAGATAATGAACAGATTACTTCTAAACTGCTTCAAAAAGGCAGGATTGAATTTTATAATATTTTATTTGAATCAGACAATGAAAATGTTACGAGTACATCTGTTAATACTCTCAAACTTTTAGGGGAATATATAATTAAAAATCAGCATAAAGAATTTTATATTGTCGGACACACTGACAA